>NZ_CP152002.1:680000-907500 GCF_038595055.1 Paenibacillus sp. FSL R7-0345 | reverse complement strand
AGGCGAGTTGCAGCCTGCAATCCGAACTGAGACCAGCTTTGCTGGGATTGGCTCCACCTCGCGGCTTCGCTTCCCGTTGTACTGGCCATTGTAGTACGTGTGTAGCCCAGGTCATAAGGGGCATGATGATTTGACGTCATCCCCACCTTCCTCCGGTTTGTCACCGGCAGTCACTCTAGAGTGCCCAGCTTAACCTGCTGGCAACTAAAGTCAAGGGTTGCGCTCGTTGCGGGACTTAACCCAACATCTCACGACACGAGCTGACGACAACCATGCACCACCTGTCTCCGATGCTCCGAAGAGGGGCACTATCTCTAATGCTTACATCGGGATGTCAAGACCTGGTAAGGTTCTTCGCGTTGCTTCGAATTAAACCACATACTCCACTGCTTGTGCGGGTCCCCGTCAATTCCTTTGAGTTTCAGTCTTGCGACCGTACTCCCCAGGCGGAGTGCTTACTGTGTTAACTTCGGCACCAAGGGTATCGAAACCCCTAACACCTAGCACTCATCGTTTACGGCGTGGACTACCAGGGTATCTAATCCTGTTTGCTCCCCACGCTTTCGCGCCTCAGCGTCAGTTACAGCCCAGAAAGTCGCCTTCGCCACTGGTGTTCCTCCACATCTCTACGCATTTCACCGCTACACGTGGAATTCCACTTTCCTCTTCTGTACTCAAGCCACCCAGTTTCCAGTGCGACCTCAGGTTGAGCCCAAGGTTTAAACACCAGACTTAAATAGCCGCCTGCGCGCGCTTTACGCCCAATAATTCCGGACAACGCTTGCCCCCTACGTATTACCGCGGCTGCTGGCACGTAGTTAGCCGGGGCTTTCTTCTCAGGTACCGTCACTCCGGTAGCAGTTACTCTACCGGACGTTCTTCCCTGGCAACAGAGCTTTACGATCCGAAAACCTTCATCACTCACGCGGCGTTGCTCCGTCAGGCTTTCGCCCATTGCGGAAGATTCCCTACTGCTGCCTCCCGTAGGAGTCTGGGCCGTGTCTCAGTCCCAGTGTGGCCGTTCACCCTCTCAGGTCGGCTACGCATCGTCGCCTTGGTGAGCCGTTACCCCACCAACTAGCTAATGCGCCGCAGGCCCATCCCTTACCAGCAGATTGCTCCGCCTTTCATTCTCTTCTCATGCGAAAAGAGAAATTATCCGGTATTAGCTACCGTTTCCGGTAGTTATCCCAGACTAAGGGGCAGGTTGCCTACGTGTTACTCACCCGTCCGCCGCTAAGCTTACCCCGAAGGATAAGCTCCGCTCGACTTGCATGTATTAGGCACGCCGCCAGCGTTCGTCCTGAGCCAGGATCAAACTCTCCAATAAGGTTTTTCCGAGCGGCCACTTCACCCGAATGACTCCGAGGAAATAACCATCCGAAAACTATCGAAAAGAGCGATTGCTCATTTTGAAACATCTGACGAGAATTTACATTCTCACGATGAATTTCAAAAGCGCACAAGACGCTGTGAAAATCATCAATTTTTGGATCTCACCGAAGTGATTTCCGATACTCACTCGTTGTTCAGTTTTCAAAGATCAAGCTCGTTGTTGACTTCCATGTTCTCGTCATCAGCAACTCTTATACTATATCACATCCAACCGTTCGATGCAAGCTCTTTTTTAATTTCTTTTTTCGAGCTTGGCGTCGATGCTTTTCAGCATTTCTTGGCCGGAATTAGAATATACCATGTTGAGAAAAACTATGCAAGCTTTTTTTATTTAATTTGACCTTCTGATTTCTTTACTGCAGCCTGCAACTTGATCACAGCTCTAACGTCAATATATGCAGCATTTGTTAGACATCCTTTTATATTCTGTAATAACGGGGTGATCTCCATCAAAACAATGCATGATCGACAGCTGCGCTACGCTACTTTAACCGGGGTAATCCAGGAATGGCAAAGTTACAATAAGAATACATTAATAAACCGGAGGATCACATGGCCAAAGAGAGCTTTGATAAGGAAATCCAATTTCTGCGCATGCTTGTATTGACCAGCGGGGCTTACAGCCGCCAGCAGTTTGCTGAGCGACTCGGCATTTCAGTCCACACCTTTGATAAAACCGTTAAGAAACTGAAGGAAGTCGTTCAAACGATGCAGGAGGATCTGCCGGTAGATCAGAATAAAGACTTCACCGATACTTTCAGGTTCAACTATTATGATTCCGCCGAACCGGTCCTGCTGTTTCTGTTCCGGGCCAAATCACTTAAGGAATCCGAGTCTCTGCGGCTTTCCCTCATTCTTGCCGGGTTGAACGGGCAGCCAATGACACTGAAAGAGCTGCTGGAGCTATGCTGCAGCGGAGAAGATCTTGAAGGTTTTTTCCCGATGAGAAAACGCTGCGCGGAGACCTGAAGTATCTTGAGGAGGTCGGAGTCATCACGAAGCAGCCCGGGCCGCGTCCCTACCGGTACCGGCTGTATGATGACCTGATCCGGCAGCTGTCCGATGACGAGCTGTGCGAGCTGTTTGATTTTGTTGATGTGATGGCCAATACACAGGTTCCTTCTGTCCAGGGCTACCTGCTGCGCGACAGCCTCAAAAAGCAGCTGAACCGGCGGGATCTGACGGATATGGCGGCCGATCCTTTTTTATATAAATATCATTACTATTCGCGGATTCTGGATGAAGCCCACCTCTATCCGCTGGTATCGGCTATGCGGGAACACCGCAAGGTGCAGTTTCTCTACTTCTCCCCCAAAGAAGGCAAGAGCTATGCTGCCAAGCCGACCAACCCGCTGTTCGGACGGGAATCGGAGGGCAAGCTGGAGCAGGCGCTGCCGCTCAAGATCATCTATGATCATCAGTACGGACGATGGTATCTGCTCGCAAGTGATAAACGCAAAAGCATCCGCAAATACCGGCTGGAGGGTATCACCCAAATAACAGAATCGGAACAGGTTGCTAAAGAGCTTGTACAGGCTGAAAAAAAGCTGCTGGAGCAGCGGCTGTCCCAGAGCTGGATGATTGATACAGGTTCTCCCGTAACGGTCCGCGCCAAATTTATTCATCCGCTGCCGGGTACCGGGAACAATTTTGTAAAGGAACGGGTGCTGCTTCAGGGACAATGGGGAACTATCACCGGGGAGGACGAGCATTCTTTTATATATGAGATAACGGTCAACGGGATAACGGAAATCAAGCCCTGGCTGCGCAGCTTCGGATCCAGCTGTGAGATTCTTGAGCCCCTGCAGCTGCGCAAGGAACTGATTCAGGAATGGAAGGAGCTGCTGGATTATTATGAATCCTTTTGAAAAGATTTTTAATTACAGGGTACTGTCCAGACTTGAGGATTCCGGAGCCTTTCTGTCCACTTCCCATGAACGCTCCTGGCTGAAGCTGATGCTGGCACACCCTTCATCCGCATCCGCCTTCTCTGCTTCCACTCTTGATAAGCTCCGTGATCTGCTGCAGCAGGACGAGACGGTCAATATGCATGAGCATCTGTCCCACAAGGCTTCAAGCAAAGAGCGTCAGGTCTTTCATCCGCTCCTGAGGACGCTGCGGCAATGCATCCAGCAGAAGCAAGGGGTCTGGCTGACATTCATTTTGAAAAATGGCCTGATCAGCCCCAAACAGTCCGGTCTGCCTTACCGCCTGGAATATTCCATGGTCAAACGGGAGTGGTATCTGCTCTGGTACAGCTGGAAGCGGCGTAACTTCCTGAGCGTCAGGCTGTCCAAAATAGCTTCCATCTCCCCGGTTCCGGTTCAGGCGGATGCTTATGCTGCTGCGCTGGAGGAAATCCATGGCTTTCTGGAAAGCAGGAAGCAGCGGGCCGTTATACAGGTACAGCCGGAATATAACCGGGAGCTGTCGCGGATCCTGTACGCTTTTTCCTGCTTTGAGAAAGAGGTACATTATGACGGGCAGACCGGTACCTACTCCATTACCCTAACCTATCCCGGCAACGAGGGCGAATATGTATTGTCCAAGCTCCGTTTTCTGGGCAAAAGAGTGCGAGTGACCGAAAACAACCTGCTCAAGAAGCGGATGCGTGACTCGGCCTTAAAGGCGCTCGCCCTCTACGGGGCGCTTGAGCCGCCGGAGGAATAAGCGCCCCGCCATATATTAAGCCTCCTTTGAACGGGCATAGTAACGGGAGTTCTGCACAGACTATACTTACATCCCGATAGGAGGCCGATAAGAATGAACACCCATGAATTTGTAGCAAAATTTCAGGAGAACCAGCGCAAGGCGGAGAAGAACAAACGCCGGGGGCAGGGATCCCCGCAGGCCAGACTGGCCAACAAGACCCACAGCACCAATAAGTAAGGCCGGATTCACTCTTTTACTTAAAAAAGCAGCAGCCGCTTCTGTGTGCACAGAGCAGGCTGCTGCTTTCTATTTTCACCTCACAGGCCTTGGAGCCTTAATTTATTTACTTAAGTTTCGCAACATTAGCGGCTACCTTCTCCAGCTTCGCTTTGCTGAGCGACTGATCCGGCGAGCTGATTGTTACAAAACGGTCATCCAGCTTGAACGTCAGCATTGGAATATCGGAAGGTGTGTACCATTTGGCACTTGTTCCATCAGGCAGCTTCACTGTAGTTCCGTCGTAGTCATAAGAGTAATCACGCGGCGAAATGTTAACACGCATATGCTTGAACAGGAAGCTCACGCCATCCTCACCGCCGCCGACACTGACAAAGCTGTCCCCGCTGATCATCTGGGCCGGAGCATACGCTGTTTCAAAGCCCTGGTAGTTTGCAAAAGCTTTTGTAATCTGCTCTTTCTGTGCCGCGCTGTAATTAACTGCCGCCAGAGTGATGGTCGAGCCGCTGTCCGGTGTTGTCGTTCCTGATGAATTACCCAGCACTACCTGGTTGGCAGAAGCGTCAAAGGTTACCGGAACCTTCAAGGCATCGGCCAGCGCACGTACCGGAAGATAAGTTGTGTTGTTGTAAGTAATGGGCGCAAGCGTCTTGCCGTTTCCGTCAACAGGCGTATAAGCCGATCCGTTTACTTTAAAACCGATGCTGTGATTGAGATAGGCACTGATCTTCTGCAGATTCGTTCCTGCATAGACACCTGCTGAGCCTGTAACGGCCATCCCGAACACCATAGTTGCTATGATCATTTTTTTGCTTTTCATTGAATATCGTCTCCTTTATAGGTAAGTTAGTAGTTTGTGTTGTTCTTGGCTATGAATTCATTTAACCATGAACTTGTTTCGAACTTGTATCCGGATTGTAAAGAAGGATTTCAAGACGCGTTCTCGGCAAAATAGAACAGCCCGCGCAATCACATGGATTACGCGGGCTGCTGCGCTGGAACGGATCGTTATTCGCTGCCAGGGGCAGCCTCTTGATAGACCTGTGTATACAGTATATTCCGGTACAGCCGGAACTCCTCTGCGCTTACAGGACGTGGATACGTCATAATGTGCAGCGGCAGCTCCTGCTGTCCGGAGCGCAGCGGGGGCTGCACATAATCATAAGGATTAAGATGAAACCCAAGCCGTTCGTAAAAGCCGATTCTACGCTGTTCCAGTTCACCTTGCGGCGGCTCTACCTCAAGCAGCACCGGTTTGGGGGAACGCGCAAGATAGCTATTCATCAGCCTGCGGCCGGTTCCCCCGCTGCGGACGTCCGGACTTACGGCAATATGTTCAACAAATCGAAGTTCCAGAAACTCCCAGGCTGCCAAAAAAGCAATAAGCCGGCCGCCCTCATCCTGTTCGGTGTAAATCCGGTAATGAGGGTTGTCCAGCAAAGCCTTTTGGCCGCTATAGGTTCTTATCTCGCTTACAGGAAACGAGGCTTCCATAATGGTGAAAATCTCATCAAAGTGTGAAGGCTTCATATGTATTCCTCTCTTTCCGGCAAGTTGCCAGGGTAACTACAGATTTGATAAGTCAGTTGCTGTACGGGCAACATGCTCATACGCCCGGCTCAGCTCCTGCATCGACTGGCCCTGGTGCTGGGAAAAGCCTTTAATCTCCTGTATCGACCGGTCCATCTGCAGGATGGCCTGCTTCATGCCGGCCAGCTGGGAATGGATATTCTGCACGAGCGAATGGCTGTCACCAGCCAGCTTGCGGATCTCAGTCGCCACTACGCCGAAGCCCCTGCCCTGCTCTCCCGCCCGTGCCGCTTCAATTGCCGCGTTCAGTCCGAGCATATGCGACTGGTCGGCTATTCTTTTGACAGTAGACAGAATTTCAAAGCTGTTCTCAATATCACGCACCATGTCACGCGAATGGCCCGCCAGCTCATCCAGCCGCTCCGTAACCCCCTGCGCCGAACGGTTCACTTCTTCCGAGGTGGCGGTCATCTCCTGAACCAGGGAGGACAGCTCCTGCGCCCCATCCTGAAGCGATGCTGCACGGTGGGTTGAAACCATCGCGGCAATAACGCCGATTACGGTTCCGTTCTCGATAACGGGCACCGCCGAAGAAAGATAAGAGACACCGAAAGCTTCCGCTCCCCGCTCCTCCCGCTGAACAGCTGCTGTCTCCATGGCTCTGTAGGAAACGGTTCCTTTGAATTTTTCTATCGGAGCCCCGACCGGAACCTTCAAGTCAATCTGCTGACCCGGAAGATACGCCAGCACCTTGTCTGTATCAGCCAGCACCACAGCCGCATCTTCCGGATACGTCTGCTGGATTACACTAAGCATGTCCTGCAATTGTTCTAGTTTATTCGCCTGCATGGGTCTCAACCGCCTGTTCCTTGAAATAAGACTCTGCCCTGATTATAACATTCGCTACTATGATAAATATTCCACAGCCCCCTCAAAGAAAGCAGTTAACAAAAGAGTCACAAAACCTCTTGAAAGTTATTGCCACTGTTTAGCATCTGGTCCTAAAGGAACATGGTATACTATAATAGC
The DNA here is from genome assembly GCF_038595055.1 of Paenibacillus sp. FSL R7-0345. Classification (NCBI taxonomy): domain Bacteria; kingdom Bacillati; phylum Bacillota; class Bacilli; order Caryophanales; family Paenibacillaceae; genus Paenibacillus; species Paenibacillus sp. FSL R7-0345. The sequence continues at coordinate 900,657 of NZ_CP152002.1, read as the reverse complement.
TGCACCATCACGTTTATTAGGAGAGGTTCATTTGGACAATCAGCGCTTCATCGCACCTGAAATCTACAATCTGACTTCGGAAATGGAACAGCATCCGCCGGATAAGATTGCACTTAAATGGCTACATGAAAATGGAAGCTGCGAGCAAATCACCTACGGGGAACTGCGTAAGCAGGCCAACCGGCTTGCCGGCGGACTTGCCGGACTGGGACTTCATAAAGGCGACCGTGTGCTGGTCATGGTACCGCGCCGCATTATCGCTTACGTTATTTATCTGGCCTGCCTCAAGCTTGGCCTTGCCGTTATCCCTTCTTCTGAAATGCTGCGGGCCAAGGATTTGTCCTACCGCCTGCGCCACTCGGAGGCCAGAGCCGTTATTGTCTGGTCAGAGGTGACCGGCGAAGTTAACAAGATCACTGATGATCTGCCAGCGCTCGACTATCGCCTGTCGGTATCAGGAAATAAGGACGAGCTTGAAGAAGGCTGGAGGGATCTGGAGAGCCTGATGGAAGGACAACCTGATTTCCTGGAGACACCCGTCACCAGCCGCGACGATATTGCTATCCTGGCCTATACCTCCGGTACCACCGGCAACCCCAAGGCAGTCGTGCATTCCCACGGCTGGGGTTATGCCCATCTGCGGATTACTTCTCCGCAGTGGCTGGAAATCCGTGAATCAGACACCGTCTGGGCTACTGCAGCGCCGGGCTGGCAGAAATGGATCTGGAGCCCGTTCCTGACAGTGCTCGGCAATGGGGCTACCGGCTTTGTCTACAACGGTTCCTTCCATCCAGACCGTTATCTGCAGCTGCTGCAGGATGAGGGCATTCAGGTCTTATGCTGCACCCCTACGGAATACCGCCTGATGGCGAAGACTGAAGGACTGTCACGGTATGATCTGTCCAAGCTGCGCTGTGCCGTATCTGCAGGCGAGCCGCTGAACCAGGAGGTCATCAACACCTTCCAGCAGCATTTCGATATTACGATCCGCGACGGCTACGGTCAGACAGAGAGCACGCTGATTATCGCTGCCCTCAAGGATGATCCGATCCGGATCGGTTCTATGGGCAAGTCGATTGCTCCCGGAATTGCCGAAGTCATTGACGAGGACGGAAATCCGGTTCCTCCAAATGTTGTGGGCGATATTGCGGTGCATCTCAGCATGCCTGCCCTGTTCAAGACTTACTACAAGGATCCGGACCGCAAAGCCAATGCCACGCATGGCGAGTATTTCGTAACCGGGGACCGGGCGCGCAAGGATGAAGACGGTTATTTCTGGTTCGAGGGCCGCGGTGACGATATTATCATCAGCTCCGGCTACACCATCGGCCCGTTCGAGGTTGAGGATGCGCTGATGAAGCATGCACTGGTTAAGGAATGCGCCGTTGTCGCCAGTCCCGATGAGATCCGCGGCTCTGTCGTCAAGGCCTTCATTGTCCTGAAAGACGGCAATGCAGGTTCACCTGAGCTGGTTAAGGAGCTGCAGAGTCACGTCAAGGAAATGACGGCGCCTTACAAATATCCGCGTAAAATCGAATTCATCAGCGACTTGCCGAAAACAACCTCCGGCAAGATCCGCCGCGTAGAGCTGCGTGAGCAGGAAAAACGTGAGGCCCAGCAATAACCCGTAGACATCAAAAAGCCCCGTGTTCCGCTTACAGCGGAGCATGGGGCTTTGTTTTTTATTCTGACCAATACTGCGCTCCCGGATTCAGCTCTGTACCGATCTCGCCTTCTTTGATCAGATCACAGTCGAGGAACCCGTCTTCATCCAGGAAATAGGCTTCCTGCTTATAGAATTCACACAGCGTCTCCAGGAACTTCTCCGGGGAGTTGTACATCACAACCAGATCACCAAAGTCGTTCAGCAGGTCACAAATCACTTCCGAACCATCTTCCCGCTGCCACAGACAGATAAAGTCACTGCCGTAGTTCGTCAGAATAGGAAAAACGCTGCCGCCCGCGCTGTGTCCCTTCTCTTTCAGAATGCCGGCCAGCACCTGCATCTCCTGCGCATACTCGGTAATATGGATCAGACGGTAGCCGGGAATAAATTCGATCAGGCTCGGCTCTTCTTCTCCACTGCTTGTCCCGGCGACCTGGCCGTAAATGGCCTTCAGCAGCCCGGGAGCATCCGGAGCAGTGTCCGTAATTGCCTTGCTTCCTTCCGCGTTCTTCCCCAGACTGGCAATATAATCAGGCCGGAATCCGGCAGAGAGCTCCAGGTACTCCTGAAACTGCGCAGATAGCAGGGATTCATAGGAATCGTTATGCATATTGATTATTGTCACCCTTTACTATTTCGCTGACTGCCACTGCTGCTCCAGCCACTTGTCGAATTCTTCGCCCTTCTCGCCTTCATATGCATCGTAGATGTCGATCCGCATCTTCTGCAGCTTCTCCTTGAAGTCTTCGTAGGTGTGCTCACGCGGAAGACTCTTCTTGATGCGCAGCATAATCTTGCCGATCCCTTTGAACAGCTCAGGCTTGCTCTTGGACGGTGCGGTTACTTCTTCACCGAAAGCACTCAGCTTCCGGTACGCAGCTTCTTGAACGGTATATACAGGATCGCTGGTCATCAGGCGATTCAGAATATCAATAACTTGCTTGTGATTCCAGTTGCCCAGCTCCTCAACAGCCGCAAGGCGCGCTCTCCAGTCCGCAGTCCGGCCTGCCGCCTTCTTCAGCTCCGAATAGTTCTCCGGCAGCTCTTGGTTCAGTTCTTCATTAGTCAAAAGATACAATCCCTTTCTTGGTTAAATCTGTTGGTAGTGCAATTCTACCGTTTGCGCTGCTTAATTTCAATCTCTGGCACCGAAATTACTCTGCATACCAGCGCGGAATCAGTCTGTGGAAATCATCGTAATCCTGAAAAGCCTGCCTGGCGATAGCGATCATCCCCTGAACCTCTGCTTCCCCGAAGGGAATCGCCCATTTGATTGAAAAAAGCGAGCTGTATGCCACATACAGTACCTGTCTCTGCCAGAAAGACTCCGGCGGCGGACCTGCAAAGTAGCCTTCCAGCTTGCCTTTGGCAAAGGGAATGCTCAGCTTCCGGTCAAAAAACTGGACCTTATAGAATTCCTCGGCGTAATCGGCAATATCCCAGCGGTTGAAGTCAATGACGCCAATCCCGCCTGCCGGGGTGTACAGCAGATTGCCGGCATGGAAATCCCCGTGATGATATACCTTCTCCACGTTATGAATAAGTCCGATATTCTCCTGTACATAACCGATAGCAACAGAATCGTTCTCCAGTCTGTAAGGACAATCCTCGTATTCCTTAATCCTTCTCAGGATCTTGGCCTGCATGGCTGCTTCCCAGCCGGACAGATCCTTATCGCTGCGGATGCCGTGGATTTCGCGGAGAAATCCGCCCGCCTCTGCTCCCAGCCTGTATTGTTCCTGGTCAGGTAGTCCGGTCAGACAATCCTCCAGCGGAATCCCCTCAACCCAGGTCAGCAGCATATATACCTGCCCATCGGCGCAGGTACCCATACGGAGAGCCTGCGACATAGGAAAGTTCAGACGGTTAAACTTCCGGATGACTGCAAATTCTGCTGTTTTCCGTTCCAGGGTACTGGCCTCCGACAGCCGGAGCAGCAGCTTCGTCCCTGCATTATCTTCTATATAATATTTCTTGTCGCCAGACCAGCCCTTTAACACCGGCTCAATCCTCCGCCAAGTGTCTGCACCGGGAATGCCGAGCATGCCGATATCTGTCATTGTCAGTTCCTCCGTATATGCTTGATTGTCATATTATATCGGAATACCCTGTTACATTCGACCTATAAATGCGTTATAAGAGTTTAGGCGTATTTTAATCCGGGTAATTCTATTATTTATTAATTACATATATTTATTTCCATTTTTAAATTGACATTATTCTGTCGCCGGTGGTACGCTCTCTGTGCGTTCTCTAAACCGAACAAAACCGCTCCAAACCTACCAAAATCCCCAGTAAGGAGAGTCCCTATGACTGACCGGTATACCCTTGACAAGGGGAGCTTATCCAAGGAAATATCGCTTCTTCTTCACTTGCTTAACGCAGGCTCTGTTGATGAGCTGGCAGAACAAAATCCGCAGCAATTCACAGATATCGACTGGAAGCTGTTCATCCGGCTCACTCTGCATCATCGTGTATTCCCATACCTGTATCCCAAGCTCAGCCGCATGAAAACCACCCTAATCCCTGTCCATGTCAGCGAACGGCTGCAGCAGGAGTACCGCAGTAACACTGTCCGGATGCTTCAGCTTAGCGGGGAGATGGCCCGGATTGGGGCTGAGCTAAACAAGCTGGGAATCTCTTCGATTTTTCTCAAAGGGCCTGTGCTTGCTGAGGATTTATACGGCGATTTCTCCCTGCGCACCTCGCGCGACCTTGATTTCATGGTGCCCATTGACCGGCTGGCAGAGACAGAGGCATTCCTGCTGCAGCAGGGGTATGAGAAGATCGAGGTGTATGAGAGTATTCTGGGGGACTGGAAATGGCGGGAGCATCACTTAACCTTCAATCATCCGCATAGCAAAATAAAGCTGGAGGTCCACTGGCGGTTGGGCCCCGGCCCTTCCGCCGAGCCGGATTTTGCGGAGCTGTGGAAGAATGCGCGGACAAGTACGCTGCTCGGATCAGATGTACGTTATCTGGGCCGCGAGGACTTGTTCCTCTTCCTGGTCTCGCATGGTGCGCGCCATGCCTGGTCCCGGCTGAGATGGCTGCTCGATATCAACAAGCTGCTGCTCCAGCAGCCTGACACCCAGCGACTGCTCCAGCTGCTGAAGCAGTATAACTGTGAAGCGATTGCCGGCCAGACGCTCATTCTGGCTGCTGGCCTGCTCGATACTCCGCTCGATTCCAGGCTGGCAGCCTTGACCGACAAGCCTAAGGCGCAGCGACTGGCGCAAGATGCTATCTTTTATGTAGCACGGATGGTCAATTTGAATGACCCTCCGCTGGAGCCGGAAGTTGAGCAGCACTTTAAGGCATACCAGCCGGCGATTCTGACTACCCGGAACCGTATGCTGCGGGCAGCAGGCTTCCTGTATCCCTATGCAGTAGATGCCCGGACGCTGCCGCTGCCGAAGCCGCTGCATGTGCTGTATTTTCCGCTGCGTCCGTTCCTCTGGAGCTGGCGTAAGGTGACTGGCCGGGCGGAAGCGTGAGCTGTATATTTAGTTGGAAAATAGGCATTTATTTCTTAGCTGATCGCCTCCTCCGGGTAACTAGTTGGAAAAACGATACTTAATATCGCCGAAATGGCTCCCTGAGCGATAAACAGCTCAAAATAAATGCCGTTTTTCCAACTAATAGTCGTAAAAGCCGAAAAATACTTGAATTAAGTAGCAAAAATCCAACTAGGCAAGGGCTGAGCAAGGATTTTCCCCACTGCTTGGAGCACAACTCACCAGGCAGGCTGCGGAAAGCTACCGTTAGCGTTACTGTTACTGTTAGATAAGATATACAATAACCTCAACAAAGCCCCAGCATCTACAGTGAGTAGAGACTGGGGCTTTGTTGATATACGTTCCTTCCCGTTAACAGCTACATAGCTTCCTGGCTGCTGAGCAGCCGGCTGAACATGCCGCCTGTTTCCGAGGCGAGCCTGCCGTATACACCCTGCTGAATGACCCGGCCCTGGTCAATCACCAGGATCTGATCAGCCCCGCGAATGGTGGACAGGCGGTGGGCAATGACAATCAGCGTGACCGAGTGTTTCAGCCGGTCCAGTGCCTCCTGGATCTTCTGCTCATTCTCGGTATCGAGCGCACTCGTCGCTTCGTCCAGCACCAGGATCGACGGCTTGCGGATGATCGCCCGGGCCAGTACCAGCCGCTGCCGTTCGCCGCCGGACAAGCGGATGCCGCGGTCGCCGATCAGCGTATCCAGCCCTTCAGGCAGCCTGCGCACGAACTCGGCTGAGGAGGCGAACTCCAGCGCTTCCCACAGCTCTTCTTCACTGGCGTCCGGCTTGATCATCGTCAGATTATCGCGGATCGTAGCGTTATAGAGAAACGGGTCCTGGGCTACATAGCCGATAGAGCGGCGGTAGGATAGCAGCCTGTCTCCCGTAATCGGTGCACCATCAGCCAGAATAACCCCTGACTCAGGCTGCATCAGACCCATAAGCAGGTCAACGAGTGTGCTTTTGCCTGCACCGGAGCGTCCGACTATGGCCGTCATGCGGTTAGCCGGAATCGTAACATTCACAGCCTGCATCGAATATTCAGGCTTCTGCGGATCATAGCGGAAATGGACATCACGCGCTTCCAGGCCTTCCTTGAGCACCATAGGTGCAGGCGTCTTCCCGTTTCCTGCCGCCGGGCCTTCTTCCGCAGCCTGCAGGCATGCCTCTTCCATTTCCTTAAGCTGCTTAAAGGAAGGAAGAACAGAAGCAAGCTGTTCCATCAAGGATTGCAAAGAGGAGAAGGTCGGCCACAGTCTGGCGAACACCAATATAACCAGCAGCAGATTCGGACCCTCCACATGAAGGAACCGGAAGGAAACGAAGATAAAGAGGGCAATCAGCAGAGTCGAGGACATTTTGTAGAGCAGCTGGGAATTCGAACGCAGACGGGTATACTCCAGCTGTTCATTTTTTACCTCACCAGTAAATCCGTGCAGCCATTCCAGCCGCGACTGCTCCAGATTATTGCTCTTAATGTCCTTAATTCCGTTCAGCTGGTCGGTGATACCGGCAAGGTATGTTTTGCCGAGCTGGGTGCTGCGGCTGCCCAATTTTTTGGCTTTACGGATAAATCTGCGCGAGAACAAAGACAGCAGGACCGCACAGACAATCACAGCGAGCGTCATCTGCGGCGACAGCCAGAAGGCAAAGGTGATCTGCACCAGCGTGAACAGCAGCGAGGTAAGAAACTGCAGGAAGCAGCTGATACCTGCAAGCACCCGGGCGATTTCTGTAGTCATGAGATTAACGAGGTCGGAGGTTCTTTTTTTCAGAAAAAAAGACCACTCTGCCCGCAGCAGGGCACTGTATACTTCATATCGCAGCTGCCGGCCGTAGGTCTGCTGAATCTCCACATTGCGGACCGCCACAAAACGTGCGATCAGATTCTGGCAGAGGACAATGCCGATATAGGAGCCCAGCACCAGCATAAGCGCCGTTGTCTGCGGCAGCTCTGATATAAAGCCGAGCATAGGAAGATTAAAAGCGGCTCCCGCTCCTGCCCCGCCAAGCTGCAGTCCGGCCATCCCGAGCATCGGCACCAGCAGCAGAATAGCCGAGCTCTCCAGCAGGCCGCTGATGACCATGCCGAGCAAATTCAAATACAGCTTGACTCCGGACAGCTGCTGAAGCTGCCGGACATAATAGATAATAGCTTGCATGATCCCACCTCGATTACCCGGCTTGTATCACCTTGGCAAATTTCTCGACCACAACAAATCCCCGCATCGCGTCATCACCGGACACATAATACGGTCCGCTGCGCAGCCAGGCATGGGCAATCATCTGCCCCTGCTTATCTCTGGCGACTCCCATGTACAAAGTGCTCTCAATTCCGCGCTTTTCGAGCATGTTCAGAGCGGCAACTGCCCGCACCATGCAGGTGCTTTTCCAGGGGGTAAGCTTGCTCCCGCCCCGGATCGCCCGGGTAATCTGCTGAATGCTCTGCACATCGGCAGCCTTTACTTCCGCCGCAGTTTCCTGAGATTTCAGGCCAAGCTGCGGTGCCGTTCTGGCAAAAGGAAACAGAAGCAGGATTCTCGCCAGAAACAGGCGCCACAGCGCTTCGGGAAGAAGGGCCAGGACAGCCCGGTCCTGGATGATCAGCCGCTGCAGCCTCCGGATGCCCTTCATGATGCAGAATCAATGGCGACCAGATCCTCGGTCAGCAGGCTATGTACAAATTCGAGTACATCCCGCTCTGCTGTCTCCGCCGGAACATCGAAAGTCTGCTGAATAACCTCCACGATCCGGCTTACCGGCGCCGGCTGTGCTATCGCCGACCAGATTTCTCCGCCAACCTCGCCCAGATTGTAATACTTGCCGTTCTTGATATTCAGCATCACCTTCTCGCCGTCCATGTCGCTGGCGATATTCCCCGGCTGCTGAACAAGCACCGTTTCAAGGGACAACACATTTGCAGTACTCATTCTTAACCCTCCTCTGTCTTTGGTTTAATCGTGTCGTAAATCAGCGCACTCTGCTGCGGAGCGCTAAACCCCTGCTGCGGCCGGGTGATCCGGTAGACCGGCAGTCTGTTCATAAAGGAAGCCAGCATGCCGAAATGCCATTCCCGGATACCGGTCCGGTCAATCATCGCCTTCTGATAGGTGTGATTGTATAAGGTGTGGAACCTTTCCATTCCGTTTATTGGCTCTACGGTTACAGGCCCGTTCTCAGCAGATACCGCCAGCTCGAAAATACCGGCAAGCGGCAGCGGTTCCTTTTGAAAACGGTCATGCACCGGAACAGCAAATTTGGTCTCCCGCTCAAACAGCGGGCGGTAGCCGGACGAATTCATTCCCATATAGTCCAGACTCTGCTGCCACAGCTTCTGCTGGGGATAGCCTGGAACTGCAAACGGCTGGCCGTCCTGCACGATAACGGGAATAACGTCGTCACTGAGCATCAGATGACCCTGCTCCATCAAGTAGGAGGCAAGCGTAGATTTGCCCGCTCCGGATTGGCCGACAAGCGCATAAGCCCGGTTATTAAGGACAAGTGCACTGCCGTGCAGCGGCAAGATCTGTTTTTGCATGAGCAGAACTCCCATGCAGCTCCCCAGGATGTACAGCCGGACACTGTCCATATCGGCTCCCGCTGCAGGATCGACCGTAATCCGGATCCCGTCCTGAACGGAAAAGACTGCCTTACCCTTCACCTCGAACATGACCTCTCTTCCCAGAACACCAACGCTCGGAGTAATCTTGGGAATGGCCTCCCAGCGCGCTGCAAGCTCTCCCCGGATGACTGCCACGCTGCCGTTTAATCCCGGCTCCTCTGCCAAAGGAAGCTCCGGTAAAGGAAATTCGCTGAATATCTGCAGGCCGAAAGCTTGATACGCCAGACCTTGGACTGTGCTTGCCATACCCGTTCCTCCCTTGCCTAAAATGATGGAAATAGCCCTTATCCCCCTCCAGCAAGCTCAGGGGGATGAGGGCTCCTCGTACCAAATGCTCTTAGGAGTGATGTACGATCTCATCCGGATCACTTTGGAAGGAGTCGGCGATTGCCAGTCCCGGTCCAGCCATAGTCATCTTAACGTCGAGTACTTCCAAAGCAGGCTTGCTGTATTCCTTTTTCATGTTTGTCACCTCCTTTCAAGGGATTTCCTCATGACAGGCGCTTCAGGAACCTGTAAAAGACAAGTCCGCGTGCCAGCAGGCGGAAATCTGTATTAAAAATCAGATGAGGTTCGGGCTCACTACCCAGCCGGTCCAAGCATCCGGCGAGCCCCGGGCTGTTCAGATATACCGCAGCCTGCGGGTCACGGGTCATCTCCCGCAGCTCACCCAGAAACGCTCCCCATTCCGGCAGCATCCGCTGAATGCCGTCTGCCCCCTGTACCCCGCGCCGCTTGCGGTTCAGCCGGACATTGTCCGGCAGGCGCCCGGCCATTGCGCGGCGGATCAGCGAGCGGTCTACGCCTTTCTGGACATACTGTTCTTCGGGAACAGAGAGGCAGAACCTGATCACACGCAGGTCATTTGTCGGGTCACGGTCCCACACCCGGTATTTCAGCGACAGCTTCGTAGCAACCGTACCGTTCACATTCCAGATGTGCGGCTGCTCGAAATGTCTTTTGCGGAAATCATAAATGCTCTGTGCGGACGGGTCCCCGGCTATATTAAACCGCTCCAGCCGCTCATACACCTCTGTACGTTTCGCAAATCCGGGGTTAATCAGCTCAGGCAGCTCCTCCTGGCTCTGTCTGCGGGACAACAGACCGCGTATCTCAGGAAAAGCCTTCCTGCCTACAATCTTCATAACCAGCCTGCGGTTCGCCTGCATGGACTGGTTATAGCCTTTATGCTCCCGGTAGAAGGAGAGCAGGCGGAATTCACGGAGCAGCTTGGCCTGATAATCCAGCGCCGGCCCCCAGGAAACACTCCAGTTCCCCCTCTGTCCACTGAGCAGGATACCGATATCCTGCTGCTGGGCCTGCTCATAAATACCTTTCAGCCAATACGAATTCTCGATAAATTTATAGGGCATTTCCATAATGCCCAGCCAGTCATCAATATCGTTATAGGAGTTGCGTTCCGGAAAATTAAGCAGGGTTGGCTGAATATTCCCCACATAATCGATCGTTTCCTGAATATAAGGGCGTTCATCTGCAACCCGGTTGCCGAGCTTGAAGCCGGTGAAGCCGTCTACCGGATACGAACTGAACGTATGGAGCGGCTGGCCGCGCCGGCGCAGCTCCTCTGCCGCAAAGCTGACAACTGATCCGGAATCTAATCCTCCACTGAGGTTAGCCCCCGCCGCGCGGTATGTACGGAGCCGATCCTTCACTGCCCTTCCAAACACTTCCCGGAATGCCTCCTCATATTCCCAGTTGGAGCCGAGCCGCAGCTTCGGGGGAGCCTGGATTGTTAAGTAGCGGGAGAAGACAATATTCCCGCCGGTTATGGAGACGGAGTGAGCGGGAGGAAGCTGTCCGACCGAGTCATATACGGTTAAGAAACAGTCCGCAGCATCCACTCTGTCCTGAATGGCCAGAAACTCAGCTACCCATTGTTCATTCAGCCTCTGTCCTGCACCCGGCAGCGACAGCAGCGGATGAATGACCGTACAGAAAGCGAAATGAGTACCCGACTGATGAAAATACAACGTACGGTTACCTGAGAAATCTCTTGCGCCAAACAGCTTATGCTGCCGTTCATCCCAGATCATGAAGGCAAAATCGCCAATCAGATGTGCAGGCGTTTCTTCGCCCCATTTCTCATAGGCAAGCAGGATTAGCAGGCTATCCGGAATAGCTTCCCGGTCCTCATGAGGGACACGCAGCAAACCAAACAGTTCACTTCTATTGTCGATGATCGCATCAGCCGTAATAGCAAGCCTCCGCTCAGGATCATAGTATGGCAACTGTTCATTTACCGATTGCGGAGTGATCCACTGTGAATGGCATCCGAGAAAGATATCCCGGTTCTGCCAGCCTCTCGCATCATCTGCCGGGTAACGGTTAAGCTCCTTCATCAGGCTCACGCCCCATTCCGGGTTCAGACTATGCTGCTGCAGATGATAGATACCAGCGATCGCACTCATAGGAAAGCCTCCACTTACTGACTTCTTTGCGGGTTCTTAATAAAGAACATTTCTTACTATATAAGATACCTTTCCCGGCCTGGATTGTGAATTACACAAAGGAGGAAAAATCATTATCCTTTAGCGTATCCTTCTTAGTATACTTAGGTGGTAGATGGATGGGATATTTTCCCTATAAATGTATATCTGGAGGCAGCACAATGGAAAATAAAGCAAATGAACCGGTTCTGTTATCCATTCCGGACCGGTTCGAAAGCAAGCGGCTCATCATCCGTTCGGCGTTATGGGGAGACGGGGCAGCAGTGAATGAAGCTGTGCTAGAGAGTTTCGGGGAATTGCGCCTATGGATGCCCTGGGCCAGTCAACTGCCTACAATTGAGCAGTCGGAAGCCAGCATCCGCAGATCCCGGCTGGAGTTCCTGGAGCGCACCGACCTTAGACTGCTCCTGTTCCATAAGGACACTGACGTTCTTATAGGGAGCAGCGGACTGCACAGGATTGACTGGCAGACCCGGAAATTCGAAATCGGTTATTGGGTCCGCACGTCATACGGCAGACAGGGATATATAACGGAGGCAGTGCGAGCGATAACAGACTATGCGGTAAAAGAGCTGCAGGCGAACCGGATTGAGATCCGCTGTGACTCACGCAACGTGCAAAGCGCACGGGTGGCTGAACGCTGCGGCTTCACACTCGAAGGCATACTCCGCAATGACAAATGCGATGTGGACGGTCTGCTGCGGGATACGATGATTTTTTCCAGGGTACGGGGTGTGGAATATTAGCTATATTAATAGAAGGAATTTTTTAGGAGGCATCGGCTATGCGCAATCTGCAATTCGTTAAAGACTACAGACAAAAGGAACAGCTGCGGACCAGCTTCTTCGCGCTTGCGTCAGATACCTTCGGCCTGGAGCTGGACCGCTGGTATCAGGAGGGTTTTTGGGACGGACGTTATATCCCCTTTTCCTATGCGGCGGGAGGTCAGATTGTGGCCAACGTATCGGTTAATCTGCTGGACCTGTCATTGACGGGAGCACGGTACAAGCCGTTCAGCTCGGCACGGTGATGACCCATCCCGGTTACCACCGGCAGGAGGGTGATCAGCTGCATCTTTTTGATATTATCGGCCGCCGGGCGCCTGACATTCATTCTATATTGTCCAAGCTTACGGATAGCAGCACTATACAAATTGTTTTTCACTATACGCCTGATTACAGCGGCCTTGACATTAGCAACGCTCCTTATGACAGCGGCTTATTCGTAAAAGCAGGCAGCGGGTTTTCTTTTGCCGGAAACATGAAGCATCCTGCTACTTCTATTGCTTAAATTACAGCGTCATAAACCCGCCGAAACGGGCAAGGAATGCTTCCTTCTCCTTATAGTCCGGCATAATGCTGCCGAGCCGCCGCCAGAACGAGCGGTCATGATTCATATGCAGCAGATGGCACAGCTCATGAATGATTACATAATCAATCACCTCGGGCGGGGCCATGGCCAGCCGGTAGTTGAAGGTCAGCTTCTTGTCCGCGCTGCAGCTCCCCCATTTGGTGCGGGACTCCACGATCTCGAACGACTTCGGCTTTACCTTCAGCTGGTTCTGGTACTCCGGCATCCGTCCGGCAATCACTTTTTTCAGACTGTTAAAATAGAACTTCTTAAGCTCCAGCTTCAGCGTCTCCGCATCCTGCTCCCCAACTGCAATCAGCTTATGCAGCGGATACTCCTTGCCTAAATAGAGGAAGCTTCCCTCCTCCTGGTACTTCTTCGGCTGCGGAACCTGTCTGGCTGCCTCCAGGCTGCGAAGTTGCTCTGTGATCAGGGCACTATGGCCTTGGACTGCGCTGAGGATCACCTCATCAGCCGTGCCTTTTGGCGCCTTTACATTAAGCCGGCCGGCCCCATCTATCTGAAGGGATATTTTTTTTCGTTTGCTGTACTGAATGTTCAGCTTCAGGGTCTGGTCTCCGATTTGAATCTGCATGGTCAACCTCTTTTATCGTAAAAATCAGCGCAAAGGCTGTCAGGGTTAACTATAGCATGGATCCCCGGGAGATGGTCTACTGATGCTGCATCCTTCATTCCAAGCGTGTAACAGGAGACAAAAAAGACCACACAATTATACTATCAGCTGTGCGGTCTATCTTCGTATTAGCGGACCAGTTCCAGGAAATTGAGCTGTTCCAGCTTTGTCTGGATCTGATTTATTTGCTTCTGCAAAATGACGACAAAATGGAGCGCGCGTTTCAGGTTTCCGCAGCCCATATTGCGTTCGATACTAATGATCAGCTCGTCAATAATCGTAAGTCCCGCTTCAATCTGCCGGGCCTGATCTGAAGGATGCAGGGCAAGCAGACTCATTTTATACTGGGTTTCAGCATTAAAATAGAAAGCTTCAATCTCCGTCTGCAGCAGCTTCAATATCAGTGTTTTGAGACACATCTGCAGGGATGGATGCTCCTGTTCCCGGTCCATACTATACCCTCTCCATCAGCTTGCTGATTAAATTAATGTCCTGCTGGTTCAAACTAAGAATTTCACTCTGCAGTTTTTTAAGTATCTCTACACTTTCCTTCTGATACTCGCCTTGTTCCTCAAGCTTCTGCATCGTCTTATCCTGGATTGCCCGCATCTCTTCAATAGCTTCACTAACATCTCTTTTCTGCGATTTCAGTATATCCTTCACACCTCTGCCTGTATCCTCTGCCGCATCCTCGACAGCCAGCTTCATCTCAGTCATATGCTGCTTCAAGTGCTTCATCCAGTCCTTCTGGCTGTTATTCAAATGCTCTGCTATACCTCTGTAGGTTGTCTCCAGCCTGGTCTGGTATTCTGACTGACTATCCGCTGAATTCACAGTCACCAATTTCAGCTCGGCTAATGTCTGCCCGATCATCTGGTTGGCGGCTTGGATGGCTTCAAACTCTTCTTTGAGCCGGCCTTCAAACAATTGAATGATCCGGGAGGTGAATTCACCCAGTTGCTCGGTTACGAGTCTGACCTGCTCATGCTGACCAGAAGCAATGGATATCATTACTTGGCTTGTACGCTCCAGTTGCTGTAATGACTCCTGTTGAAAGGAGCTCATATTTTCGCTTCCTTTTAGCAGCTTCTGCTGAATAACCTCTGAGTAATGGACAAAACTTCCATGCTGTTCAGCAAGCTGCCGGCAGCCCGCCGCAATATCCTTTTGCGCCTGGATTGTTGCATCATGTATCTCTGAATGCCGGCCTTCTGCAGCTCCAGCTATAACATAGCTGATACCGGCAATGATTAATGATACGATTACAGTGAGGACATAACCTAGAACGCCATATCCGGCGTATAAAGGAAGTAACAGTGCCGCAGCCAGAACAAAAATCCCGCAGCCTGCCAGTGTTTTAAGCTTCATGTTCTAATCCATCCCCCTATAATTCCTTTAAGCAAGCCTGTTCCACAGGTCATAATGCTGCTCAAGCAGCTCCTCCACCGTACTGCAAATGATCTCACTCAGCACAAACTGCATAGCTTCTATATACTGGCCTTTCACTTTTTTAATGGCAGCCATGTATTGAAGCTCGCCGATTCCTTTCAACAGCAGGCAGTCCTGATCACAATTACTGCTGATATATTTAAAGCCTTTTTTCCAGGCTGATTCCAGCTTGGCCTTCATCAGCTTGTCCCAGTCATACACTTCCGTCCCGTACAGATTGTTGGCGGCCAGCGCCATTAACAGCTCATTCAAGTGGGGAAGCAGCAGCTTGCGGGCTTGCTTGTTCCATCCGGCAACTAAATCAGCGGATTCCTTGATCCAACCCTTGTACCCAAAAATAGGCTCGATAAAGCCCGCTGTCAATTCCTCCAGAATCTGCTCCTCGAAATCAATAGTATAGTTCTTACGGAATATCCTATGCTTCATCCCGATATCAGCTTTAATAATAGAATGAATCGGAAGAGAATATACACGTTTTCTGTAAAGAATAGAAGTGAACAGCTCCCGGCTGAGTTCTGATTCAATTACCGCTGTCCCGTCGCAGCTCCCCTGGGTGATCCAATTCTGATTGGCCTGAATCAACGCAATCTCTTCTCCGGTCAAATCCGAATACCCGAAGCGGCGCCCGGAACGGAGGAGACCAACTGTCGTATTCAAAGGATTAAGCTTTGATCGCAATTCACTCATCGTCACCAGCTGGTTCTCCTCTGCATAAGGGAAGCAATCGAACCATAACAGCCTCGAATCCGGCTTCATCCAGTCCCGGTACCGCTCTTCGAATGAGAAATCCCAGTCAAATGACCGTTTATAAAAAGGCAGCATAATAAATATAAATCCGCTTGGAAGAAGCTCCTGTGAGACGGAAAAATATATACCGGTCACGTGCGGGGAGCTGCTGGTCTGAAGCGGGAAAGGTACATAATCACCAGAGTCCAGTTCAGCCCATACCCTGTTCTCTCCGCCCGGGAAGAAGAACAATGGGATTTCCGTACCCACATCGGATTCCCGGACCGGAAGGAAACCCCTGAACTCCGTACCTACCAGTCCGCGGAATAATTGATATCTTTCCATCATGCCCGGCATTCCGGCAACGAACACAGGACGATGTGCCTGCAGGGACCTTTTCATTAGATTCATACCGGATCACCCATTTCTGCCGCAGTTGCCTCCAGCCATTCCAGATACTTCTGTACTTGAACCACTGACTGTTCCTGCCCCATGGCATAACGCTGCTTCTCGTCCAGCAGCTGCTGCAAATGACTCTGCACTGACTCCACGCGTTGCCTGCTCTCAAATGTAGCCGAGATTACAATGGCCTGCACCTGCTGATGATAGGCCTGATCAAGCTGGTTTAATAGCAGGTCATGGACCTTGGACAGCTCTTCTTCAAAAAGTCCGCCCAATTGACGGGCATACAACGACGCTGCCTCTCTGTTCGCTTTGTCCCGCTCCATCTCCAGCTGCCGTTCAAGCGATTTGTGATTCTTGAGCAACAGCTCTTTCTCCTTCTGGACCCGCTCCTCTTTGCGGCGAATCAGCTGCAGCTCCTCCAGCTGATTCAATTCCTTTTGAACAGCCTGCTGCTGGCGATGCTCTAGTTCACGCTTCCGGTTCAGGTAAGCAGCTTCCGCCACTTTATCCAGTTCATAATGTGCCGGAGTGTCAAAGAGGGAGCCAGCTTTACTGAACCAGTACTCCAGCGTAATCGCATCCAGCAGACCTGATTGCTCCTTAGGAATTTTCTGCCGGATGATCTCCTGGACTCCCCGGGCCTTGCCTATCATATCGACAGCTTTATCCAGACTTTTGAGCAGCTCAGTCCCTTTAGAAGCTGCTTCCGCTGTCTTCGTTGCAGCTTGCAGAACCTTGGCTGAACCATTAAATTTCTGGACAAGCTGGGTAACCTTGCCGATCTTCTCCGCTTTGGCGGCAACGGTTACAGCCCCTTTGGCGGGAATAAACATAGTCAGCCAGTCGGCAAGATTGCCCATCTGCCCCATGAACTCTGAAGCGCGTTCATCTCCTTCTACCCATTTCATCTGAGGGGCATAGGCTCCGATACCCTCCACTTCATTTCTGGCCTCAGAGGTCCGCAGCACCATCTCCTGCAGCATCTCCTGAATGTTCTCTTTGCTGAGATTGTATTCACTCAGCTCGGCGTCACTTCGCTGCAGCAATTCAGCTAATGCCTCGAGCTCCTCCTGCAGCTGATCCATTACATAATGCCGGGTCTGGTAGAGCCGCTCCGCATCCGGAAGACTCAGCTCAAACGGAATCTCCAGCTTCAGGTTATTCTCCAGCTGCTGTGATAGGGCCTCAATCCGGTGCTGTGCTCCCTTAAAGCCTTGTTCAGTCATCTGCTGCAGATAGCCGGTAAGCATCAATTGAATCTGCTGCATGTGCAGTTCAATCTGCCGGTTAGCGATGGTTAGAGCCTGTTTCTGCATATTGTTGATATCGGACTGTCTTTCAATTTCCTGCTGGAATTTCAAGGCACAGGCATCCTTCCATTCATTGGCCGAACTTCTGATCTTCCACTGATAAGCGGCAAGCTCAGATTGTATCTGCAGACTGCTCGCGGAATGCGATGTATTCATCACGGCCATTTGCTGTTCCAGGTATACCAGCTGCTCTTGCAGCCGGCCTGCGTCCACCTGACCCGCAGATTTCAGCAGTAGCTCCCGCTCTCTCAGATTGTTCATGAAATCCCTGCCTAACCTGAGAAGCCGTCCATTCAGGCTCTGTTTCCATAAATCCTGCAAGCGGGGATTCATTTGACCAGAGATATATTCCTGTACAGCTTCGATCCGGCGCTTCCATTCTGCCTGTTTAAGCAGCTCACTATCACTGGTTATTGCAAAAAAAGGACGTTTCCGCTCCAAAAAGGACTGCATTCTGGCACTTTCCACCTGAAGCACCTCCTCAAGTGACTCCTCCGAGCGTTTGACCTCATCAAGCTTCGTTCTCACAAAGATCAGCTCAATACCCATCGATCCGATATTACGGAGTAACTGCGTATCATAATCCGTCAGCGGTTTGCCCATGACATAAATAAGAAATTGGGCTTGCGGAATTACCGAAAGCGTCACTTCTTCATGTGAGCGGACCAGTGTATTAAATCCCGGTGTGTCGACAATGACTAAACCCTGCTCCAGTAAAGAATGGCGAATCTTTAAATGAAGCGCCTTTATATCACCTATAGCATTACCTGTGTGCCGGTAAGCTTCCAGATCTTCAGGAGATATGGGTAAAATGGAGCCGTCCCTGTACTCTACGAAAGCATATTCCTCCTCTCCGTACGCAATAAATGTAGGAAAGGCAGTCGTTTCTGTTCCCCGGGTAGGCAAATGATTCATACCAAGCAGGGTATTAATCAATTTGGACTTTCCAGCCGAGTATTGTCCGATGACAGGCAGATAAAACTCACCGGACTTCTGTCTGGCGGCCAAATCTTCAAGCATATAGAGGCTGTTCTCATCTCCCAGATAGGAGGCGATTTCCTGATAGGCTGACATTAATTCTTTCATGGCTTCCATGCCACCCTCCTAATGGGCTGTATACTGCAAAGTTTCAGCAGATATCATATCGATCTCCATCGTATCAAGCTCTGTTATCAGAGAGACCGCATTCTCCAGCAGGCGTTGAATGGATTCTATCTCCTGTTCACATTGCTGAACCAGGATTTCCTTCTCATCCACTGAAGATTCCAGCTGCTGCTTGCGCAGCATTAACTGTTTCTGCTTCTGTTGAATCAGCTGCTGAAGGTTGGTCTGGATAATATCAGCGGCAATGTCGCATAACTGGCTCCGCTGGCTGCGGAGCTCCTTGACAAACAGCTCATCAATCTCCTTCTCCATGTTATCAATAAATTCTTCGATTTCGTTGCGAACCTTGCGCAAGGCAGTCGCATGTTTCCGCTGAAACTGCTCTTTGAAATCCTTTTCGAACTTTTCCTGTTCCATCCGTTTCTTCACGGTGAGCTTCTCCAGTTGCGCCAAGGTTTGGCGGTATTGCTCCGGACTCTTCTGCGGATCAGCCGTGGACTGCAATCTTAAATTCAGCTCATCGGCTTCCTGATTAAACTTCTGCTCGGCCTTCGCTATCAGGATATCGTGATCGCGGCGGGCCTGATCGTCTGTTCTGTAATCTATTCTTGTAACTTCCTTCTTGCCGATCAGCAGATCTCCGATTGAACCTAAAAGCCCGCCCCTTCCTACTTTCTGTGTGTATTCCTCGGCAATCCGGCCGGCTACAGGCCGGGGCCCGAGGGCAGCCAGATAGGCCTGTTCCCGTTGCTTGAGAACATCCAGCTTCTCCTCCAGCTCAAGTTTCCGGGACCGCAGCCCGTCGGCCTGAAGTCTTTCATCCATAGCCTGATTGCTCTGGCCCTCAATCTTTTCCAGCTCCTGCTCAAAACTTTCTTTTTGTGTACGATACTCGTCCAGGCCGAAGTAGAAATCAAATGAATCCGTTTCAAGCTGCCCCTGCAGCTGGAATCTGGCTCCTTCATGCCGTTCTGACATCTCACGTTCAATCTCCTGCTGATACTCCCGATACTGGCCGTGAAGTAATTCAGTGAATTCATCCATGAACGAGTGATATACGCTTTGGGCAAGCAGGTTATACTGCTTAACAATTTTACTGTTAAACTGCTCCACATCCTGCTGCACCTGATCCAGGTCCGTCCATTCATGGACATCCTTAATCAGACGCTGCTTCATATCACGGGTACGGCTGCTAAGCAGAACACGGGTATCCTTTACAATCTGATTAATCTCCTGGAACAGGCTCTGCTTCTTCTCAGCAATGCTCTCTTCCACTTGGCGGATTTCTTCCTCGAGCAGTGCAAGCTCCAGCACAATGCTGTTCGTGTCAGCAGACTCCGACAGATCCTGCTTAAGCCCGTTGACCTCCTTCAGCCGGATGGCAAGAAGCTTCTTCACCCTGTCGACCGGCGCATACAACTGCTGGCGTGTCTTCTCTCCCTGAGTGAGGAACTTCCACAAACGCTGCTCGAAACCTTCCATCCTTGAAAGGGTGAGGTATTGCTGCTTCTCTTCCGTTGAATGGTGGTCCTTTCCCTGATAGCTCAGCTGTTTAGTGCT
Source organism: Paenibacillus sp. FSL R7-0345 (assembly GCF_038595055.1). Taxonomy (NCBI): domain Bacteria; kingdom Bacillati; phylum Bacillota; class Bacilli; order Caryophanales; family Paenibacillaceae; genus Paenibacillus; species Paenibacillus sp. FSL R7-0345. The sequence goes on along the minus strand of NZ_CP152002.1, from coordinate 880,846 downwards.
TCTGGCGACCAGTCCGGGATAGGCCGCAACCGGAAAAATCTCTGGAAACGGCTGGTCCGGGAAAAAGCTGTGGTAGTTCGCCCGCAAATTGTCCATCACGTCCTCTACCGACTGTTCATTAGGCTTCACTACATCAATTTTATTCAGAACCAGAATGACCGTATCCACCTTGGATCTTAGATGGGTCAGGAATTCAAAATCCGTCTTGCGACCAGGCTGCTCTGCAGAGAACATGAAGATACAGGCATGGGACTTCTCGATTTGTGTTTCGGTAATCTCTTTGTGCCCTTCAGCTACCCCGTTCAGTCCTGGACTGTCAACGAGCATGACCCCATCACCCAGAAACTTTGAATCCAGAAAAAGCTCGACCCGGTCGATTTCATCTGCGACATGCAGATCGCTCTTTGTGCTTACAAACCGTTCAATGGTCTCGGGCGCTGCATCAGAAAATTGCGGTTCCCGGTTACGGTCTTTGTAATAGACCGCTGATCCATAACCTTCCTGCCCTGCGTTCTTATGCCGCAAAAAATTAACCGTAGCTGTAGTTTCATTGGTAAACGAGGGAAGGTACTTGTCCCCCATAAGCGCATTCAGAAAAGTGGATTTCCCCGCACTGAACTCTCCTACCACAACTATAGAAAAGAGACCTTTTTCCAGATGATCGTGCAGGGTTTCAAATGCCAGTGCCTCATCCTCCATCCCTATTCCTGTATAGTACTCCTGTGTTTGCTGCAGCAGTGCCAGAACACCCTGTTTCCTGTCCTCGTACTGCTCCTTCATCCATTCGGTCTCCACGAAATCCGCCTCCATTTAATCGTTAATAACTGCAGTCCTCGGAAGTTGAATATCCTTTAACTCTTCATATAACTGAGATACGGTCTGCTGCAAGGCTTCATAAGGAGCAAGCTGCTGCTGCATCTCGTCCCGGCTGCTCTGCAGCATCATCTGCAGTCTTTGTCTGGCCTGCTCCTGATTCCTCTCGTAATACACCTGAACCTGCCCGCGGATGCTAGTCATATTCTCTTCTACATTGTGCTTAGTTGAATCCAGAAGGGCATAATAGATCCGCTCATTGAGAAACTTCTCAATCTGCTCGAGCAGGCGGCGCTTCTCGGAGCGCAGAAATTCATTCCGCGCCTTCAGCATGATCTCCTCATGTTCAATCTGCTTGCGTCTGATGTCTTCGTCCACCTGCAGCAGCTTCGTCTGCAGTCTGGCCAGCATATCCTTATGCTGAACAGCCTTGGTCTCAAACTGCTTTTTTCTGATCCGCAATTCGATACTTTCCTGCTGCAGCTCATCCGTGATCTTGGCATATTTATCCTGAATCTGCCGTTTATTCCTCTGCCACTGATCCCGCGCCGATGTATCCGTTACGGTCGCTGTATAGGCCTCCTCATATGTACTGCTGCCAAACAAACGGGCTGGACTAAATCTATGTCTTTCCACTGTCCGGTAGCGGGTTTCTGTGTATTGCTGCACCTCCGGCTCCCTGCCGAGACGGTTTTGCTCCGTAGTCTCATTGGTTGCTGCCTCAAGGATTCCGCTCTTGGCCTTTTTCTCCCTCAGCTCGATCTGCTTAAGCTCCTTGACCATGTCTTCCTGTTCAACCGTAATTTTCATAGTCTCGGCTGCATAATCGCTTTTTTTGAGCTGCAGCTTGTCCATTTGCTTCTCAAATTTATACTGGCTGCCATCAAACTGTACGGCCTTAATAACCAAGTTGCCTTCCGTATTAATCTCCACCGAAGGTGCGTATTCCTGCGCTTTTAGAATAGAGGTCTGATAGACTTCTTCCAAAATCTCATTTAAATAATACTGGTATTCATAGGACGCGCTACTGATCTTGTTCTCCACCAGGTTGCTGTATGTATTGTGCTGTATCGCCAGTTCAAACGCTTCGAAATCATCGCCGCTCACTTTCTCCCGGATCTGTGTCAGAATAAACGCGACATCCTCAGCAATCTTCTCTTTTACCAGCTTCTCCAGACCGGAATGGCGGCTGTTCATATAGTGACTAAGCTTCTCCCAGTTTCTGACGGAGAATTCATCAATCTGAACCAGTCTCCGCTCGATATCAAGCGTCTCCTGTTCGTTCAGCTGCAGCTGATTGAAGGAGATTGCCTTGGCCATTTCCTCTGAAATTTCCTCCAGCAGGCTCTGAAAAGCACTGTATAAGGAATGCCGGAAGACCCGGTCCTTCTCCCCATACAGAACCTCCTTCCATAAATAGTCCTCAAATTCCTGAAACAGCGATTCCTGCATTAGCCGTTCCCGGTCTTCTGGAGTCAGATTCACCAGGTCCGTGCTGTACAGCCTGGGAATGGAATGATCCTTGGACACAATCGCCTTAAGCGCAGACACCCCGAACGCTCTTATGCGCACATCCGCTCCGGTACGGTCCTCCGGCAGATTCACCTGCAACTGCTCCTGCAGCCACTGCAGCTTCTGCTCGACCGTATCTCCCTCCGAGCTTTTGATCTCATCAATAAAATTCAGCACAAACAAAAAAGAGCTCTGATGCTTCCGGAGAACCTGCAGAAATTCCAGATTGTTCTGGGCCAGGCTGCGGAGATGGAACAGACAGATGCTGGCATGCGCCTGCTTGATTTCATGCATCGTTAAATCGCGGTGGCCCTTGGCAAGACCATTCAAGCCCGGTGTATCAATAAAGACAACCTTCTCGTCCGTATTCTTGAAGTTAACGTAGATGTCTACATGCGAGATATCGGACGCTACATTCAGACTCGACTGTGTGGTCGTATACATTTTGAGGGCATCGGGATTCTCTTTCAGATTAAGCACTGTATCAGGCCGCTTGTTATCGTTAAAATGCACCACAATGGTATCGGCGGAGGGATGATCCAAAGGAACATTACGGATATAGGTGACTGTAGCTGTCGTCTCCGTTACCGCATGAGGCAGAATATCCTTGCCGATCAGCGCATTCAAAAAGGTAGATTTGCCGGCACTAAAATCCCCGACTACCGTAATCCGGAATTCCTTCTCTGACAATTGCTTGGCAATCCGATCGGCCCTATCTTTGTAATAACCTCCGGAGGCCGCTACATTCAGGTTCAAAGCTTCAAATTTCTCCACTAACGCAAGCATCTGCTCTTCAAAAGCCGCTGGCACAGCTACATTCATAACGCTACTCATTCCTTTATGGTAGTTTGGCAATGGTCACTGCTTGCTGCGATACGATTATCTCTTCGGTAACCCACCTTAAGTATCACTATTTCATTAATATTTATTTATAATTTTGGGTATATTGTACTATTATCTTATAGGAATTAGAAATGTCTGTAAATGTCGAAATTACGAGCTTTGTAAGCATAGAGACGATATAAAGGGGAGGGACTCTACAAAAGATTGCCCCTCCCCTTTTATCCTATAATCTGTTCGTAACGGCAATCAGATGTGTGTAGCTACCGCCCATTGCATTCTCCACTTCAGTCCGGCCAATCGGGTAGCCGGTAATACTTACGTAATCTCCTACTTGCAGTGCTCTACTTGGAACCATACTCAGAAATTCAAAGATGGTCCCGTCGTCGCTCTCAATTACAATATCAGATGCAACACCGACTTTGCCGGTATCGCTATCCGGTGGATGTAAGGTTTGTCTCCGCTTTTGAAGCTGCCTGCTGCACCGAGTCCGTCTCTTCAGCAGTGCTGCCGATGACAAAGAACAGAATGATCAGTGCTAATCCGTAATATAAAATGACCTTGCCTCTGCCTCTTTTCTCCGGCTTCCCCCAGCGGATTACAGCCTCAGGCTTCACCAAACCCGCAAAGATCGAGACGACACAGGCCACAATTAATAAAATCAATACGACTGACATTCTAATCACTGCTCCTTTTATTAGTTATGTACATCCACACTATTTCAAAAACTGCTGGATAATCTGAAGAATCCGGTAGAACATCAGTTGCTCATTTGGGCTTCTCTGCCTTAGTTCAAGTGCAACTCGTTCCGGTATATCAGACCAGGGTATCCCTCCCTTGTCTGCCGCTTCAGCCTCAGGCTGCTCCAAAAGTAAACTGCTGTCTACCGAAAGCGAATCGGCTATTTTTCCGATCATCCCCAGTGTGGGCGAACGCCGCTTCCCCCGTTCGATCTGCCCCAGATAAGAAGTATCAATCCCCGCCCTGTACGCCAGCTCCTCCTGCGTCCAGCCCAATTGTTTGCGCAGCCTACGTATCTTCTCTCCCATATGCGCTTCACGCTGCTCGCTCATCCTCCTCACCACCTCATCTGGCTCTGCTCTCCCGATCATAGAACAGAAAGATTAAATTCCCCACAGAAGATAAACGGTTTTCAGGAGGATCATAGTCACTATCCTCTTTACTCTTCTGTCAGGAGGTAATGTATCATGGCTGCTGCCGGATTCTTGGCGGAAGCCGTCAATGTTTTGTAAGAGCCTGCCGCAATCATCCGAACGCGAAAACACCGGGTTTTTGCCGCGCCTTTCCAAGCCGGCGTCACAAATCGGACAAATCTCTCACGGAACGTCAAAAAAATCCGCTACATAATAGACATATCTGATTCCAAAAAATATAAAAGGAGAAAGTCATGAATAGAAGCCGCACGTTGAAGAGATTTCTATACAAGGAATGTGATTTCGACTTTCATTTTGCTCCGCTATACCGGGAATGGTCACACGACAGCCTGTTGCAGGCTATTGATACGGGACGTCTGCTGGAGGATGCCTGCCTGCATTTGGGGCTGAATACAGAGTTGATCGAGAGCCGGGTAAAACATTATGCCCTGGAGCGCCTACTTGAAGAACAGCGCAGTTTGTCATATCGGCAGATTGAGCTGATGAATCAATATCATGATCACACTGTGCTCGGCCATACCCTTGGGGAATTGCTGGAAGAGCTGACCTACCTTGATCCGCTAGCCTGGCTACAGTCTTTTGAAAATTCCATCCTCTATCTTCATGATGAGCTGGCGGCAGACAAAGGCACCGTCTCTGCCTCTTCGCTGTCCGAGAACGAACAGGTCCGGGTGCTTAAGCAATTGTTTGGTAGCAGCCTGCTTACTTTTGACCCTACTGATGATGCCCCTCTCCAGGCTATAGAAGAGATCAGACAAGGCTGGAGTGAGTACGGAGGCAAATCGGGCGCAGCTTATTACTTCTTCAAAAATATTCTGAAGCGGGAACACTTCCTTCACCCGCATCCTAATGACCTGCTTACGAACAACCGGAGAGCAAGAATACTTAAGCAGTATGAAATGTATCTTACCGTTCTAAAAGATATTGCTGGTAGCCAGGACATCGCCCAGGATCTGCGTACCTATGAAAGTGAACTTCACACTGCCTATACGCATTATGCCAGCGCCAAAATAGAAGCCCGCAAAATCCTGAAGCGGACCGGGCATAAAAAGAAAGGTAATGCCATTGTCAAACTGACAGCTCTGATTACTCTGGTAAAAGACCCCGAGCTGCGCATTCTGTTATTTGACGCCCTGGTCCCGGAACCGGGCAGACTTCCGTTTAATTTCGGCCATGAGCCAGCTAAACATGGCTTGAATTATAACGATATTGAGGAAGAGATGGATGATTACGATTCAGCCCGTGAAGGGCGTGCAGCACTCTATCTGACCATTATCTTCATCGCGGAAGTGATGCTGAAAGCCTATGTAAGGGACAAGCTTAAAGAGGCTGCTGTCTACTTCGGATCTGCAGCCTTTGATCCGACGCAGGCTGCAGATCCGGGAGAAGAGGAAGAATTGCTGCAGCTTAAGCGGCAGCTCCTGATGGTAGCACTTATGCCGAAGCGGAGCGGGGAAGCAGCAGCACAGCTGCTTGCATCCAGACCGTACTCCCTTGATACGGCACCGTATCACGTGGCCTCCAATGATACCTTTGCTGCCGTGTACCAGTGGGTATATAAGGTCAACAAAGCCCACGACTCCGGCAAGCTGTTCGGCGAGGCTTGGAAGGAGTACAGGCTATTCGGATATCACAAAGTAGTAGGCACTGCTGCGGGACTGGTAAACCGGCTGGCTGATTTTGATGGGGCCTTCAAGCAGTTTGCGCAAATCAAACCGGAGGATCTTGGTGCTGTAGATGTAGAGAAAGTTCTGCGGAGCTTGGATAGCTTTTCTTTCTTTGATGAGCTGGAGTAGAGCGGGGTTGAGCGGGGTTGAGTGGCCTGGCTGATCACAGCTTGGCTTGTGTATCGTCCGGCTTTCGAATCCTAGGTATCCAAAATTTAAAATGGCATAAAAAAAAGCATCCGGCAGGTTCCCCATCGGAACCTGCCGGATGCCTGGCTTAATGGTTAGCTTACGGTGTTGGCATACCGCCGTTCGCATTCAGCGTCTCACCGCTGACATAGCTGGATTCCTGGCTGGCCAGGAACACGTACGCTGGTGCCATTTCGGCCGGCTGTCCCGGACGGGCAAGCGGTGTCTTGGCGCCGAAGTCCTTCAGCGCTTCTACCGGCTGGCCGCCGCTGATCTGCAGCGGGGTCCATACTGGGCCAGGGGCCACAACGTTGACGCGGATCCCTTTTTCAGCCACCTGCTGGGCAAGTGATTTACTGAAGGTATTAATCGCTGATTTCGTTGTTGCATAGTCCAGCAGGATCGGTGCAGGCGTATAGGCCTGAATCGAAGATGTGTTGATAATTGTGCTGCCTGGCTTCATATGCTTAATTGCTGCCTTGCAGAGCCAGAACAGCGAGTAGACGTTGGTCTTAAACGTAGCATCAAATTGCTCTGTCGTCAGATCAGCAATATCGGTTACGAATTGCTGCATACCGGCGATATTCGCCAGAATATCAATGCCGCCAAGCTCTTTTACCGCAGTAGCAATCAGCTGCTCACAGTACTGTTCATCCTTGAGATCACCCGGCATGGCTACCGCCTTGCGTCCGGCTTCCTCTACGAGCTTAACCACTTCGCGCGCATCCGCTTCTTCCTCCGGCATATAGGCAAGGACAACGTCAGCACCTTCACGGGCAAAAGCAATCGCCGTCGCCCTGCCGATTCCGCTGTCCGCTCCGGTCACTACCGCTTTGCGTCCGGTCAGCCGTCCGCTGCCTTTATAAGTTTGCGCGCCGTCATCCGGTTTCGGAACCATCTCCGTTTCTAGTCCGGGGGCAGGCTGCTGCTGCTCGAATTCCTCTGTGGCCTTCTGATATTGTGTGGTAGGGTCTTGAACCGTAAATTGATCGCTCATCGTACATTCCTCCTCTGTGAATTTCCACTCGTTGGTGACTAGGGCTATACAACTACTAAATCCTTCGACTCTTTTAATGTAACCGCGATGGTTATCCTTTAAACTAAAGTTAGCCCATTTACGGAACAGCCTGCTTATCGTGTCCATTAAAACTACACCATAAACTCAAACAAAAGGAGTCCCCTCATGGTCCACACTCTGTCCATACCCACCCGCAACGAGAACCTGCTCCATAACCTGCTCCATCTCTGGGAAGAATCCGTGCGCTCTACACATCTTTTTCTATCGGAAAAAGACATTGCCGCCCTGCGTCCACTTGTGCTGCAAGGGCTCAGCGGAATCAGCCAGCTACTGGTTTATTCCACTGAAGGTGAGACGCCGCTCGGCTTCATAGGCATACAAGACCATAAAATCGAAATGCTGTTCATAAGCCCTGAAGCCATGGGGCAGGGTATCGGCAAAAAGCTCGTTACTCATGCCATCGATGCCCTTAAAGTCAGCAGCGTGGATGTAAACGAACAGAATCCTCAGGCGCTCGGCTTTTATGAACATATGGGATTTTATGTGGCCGAACGGTCTGCACTCGATGAGCAAGGCAAACCGTTTCCGATCCTGCATATGAAATTGCGCTAAACCTGCCCGCAACAAAAAGACCCCTCCGGCATCCCGGAAGGGTCTCCACTAGGCAGCTGCTATTCCACCGACTTCAGCGCCTCGATCATATGAATCCTTTTGAGCTTGATGTGCATGAAGGCCATAACAATGCCCGAGAACAGCATGGTCAATACAGCCGCATAAATATAACTCGGCCACTCGATAACCGGGGCGAACATCGTCGCATCCAGCTCGGCCGTCTGCAGGACAAAGCTGTGCAGCACAATGCCAAGACCTGAGCCGCCGATAATGCCGAGCAGGGTCAGCAGGATATTTTCACGGTAGATGTACATTGTAACCTCATTGTCATAGAATCCGAGCACCTTGATCGTCGAGAGCTCGCGGATCCGTTCGGACACATTGATGTTGGTCAGATTATACAGTACGACGAAGGCCAGCGCTGCTGCAGAGACGATCAGCACCAGTGTGACCACGTCCATGCTTTTCATCGTATCGTCAAAAGCCGTTCCGACGCTGCTGGAGAAGCTGACTGCGGCTACGTGTGCGTTTGCGGTCAGCTTTTCTCCGAACTGCTCCTCCCAGGTACTGTCTGGTGCGTTATAGTTCAGCAAAGAGGTGTTGAATACCGGCTCTTTCCCGAATACGGAAGTGTAGTACGCCGGGGTCATATACGCATAATGCATTACATAGTTTTCGGTGATTCCCGTGATCTGAAGGTCGAACGGCTCATTTTTGCTGTCCGCCAGGGTCAGGGTGTCTCCCGCTTTAAGCCCGTACAGTTTGGCCAGCTTCTCCGAGATCATCACGCCTTCATCGGTAAGCTCCCGGGCTTCGCCCGTGCTGCGGTCCTGCAGCGACACATAATCAGACAGGGAATCCGCAGATTCCGGGATAAACAAATACACATCCTGATCATTAACACCGGCTGCCCGTGCAGTCATCGTCTCTTGGGCCACATCCAGTGCCCCGGTAATAGCAGTCTCGCCGCTGATCAGCTGCTCATAGGACTGCTGTGCTTCTGCTGTGGCATCGGTATGCAGCGCTACCAGTGCATCGTATTTCATAATAACGCCGAACTGCTTCGGTGCGATGCTGCCGATCGAATCCTTGAGCCCGAAGCCGGTCAGGATCAGCGCTGTACAGCCTGCTACCCCGAATACGGTCATGAACATCCGCTGCTTGTAGCGGAACAGATTGCGGGCCGTTACCTTCTGTACAAAGCTCAGCCGTCTCCAGATAAAAGTGATCCGTTCCAGCAGTATCCGCTGGCCGCCCTTTGGCGCCTTAGGCCGCATCAGAACAGAGGCATTTCCGCGCAGCTCCACCCGGGCAGCGAACCAGGCTGTAAGGGTAGTGCAGACCAGCGCTACTATAATGGAAATAATGGAAAAGGACGGATAGAAGCTCTTGATCAGACCCGGCAGATTGTAAAGCGAGCTGTAAGCATCAAATATAATGGACGGCAGCAGCGTGAACCCTACCGCTAAACCAACGGCTGATCCCGCGAGGCTGGCAAGCGTGCCGTATACCAGAAACTTGGCCATAATGTCACGGTTGCCGTAGCCGAGCGCCTTCAGTGTCCCGATCTGCAGCCGGTGCTCCTCGACCATCCGCGTCATGGTTGTCAGGCTGACCAGCGCCGCAATCAGGAAAAAGAACACCGGAAACACGCTGGCAATCGCCGACAGCCGGTCGGCATTGTCTTTGTATTCGGAATATCCCGGATTGGCATTCCGGTCCGTAACATAAATCTTCGGCAGCGTAAGCGCCGCCAGCTGCTGCTCCCCTTCAGCCAGCTTCGCTCTGGCTGCCTCCAGCTGTTCAGCAGCCTCGCTGCCTGCTCCCGCCTGGGCCTGCCGCTGCTCTTCCGTCAGCTGGCCGGCCGCCTGCGCGAGCTGCTTCTCGGCGGCTTCCAGCTCCGCACGGCCCTTGGCGAGCTCCGCTTCCCCTTCAGCGCGCAGCTCCGAGAGCCGCGCTTCGGGCACGCCCGCCATCGCCTGCTCCACGGCCTCCGTGTGCTGCTCCAGCAGCGTCTCATACTCCGCACTGTAAGCTTTTACCCCGGAAGTATCCTTGAAAGACAGGTACGCTTCCGTATAGACCGGCAGCTTGAAGTCCTCTTCGGCAATGATGGCGAACGCATCTGTCGTGCCTTTGCCGATCGTACTGGTGCCGCGGTTGTTTTTCTCAATGAACTGGGGACTGCGGGCGAAACCAACCACCGTATACTCCAGTGTTCCGAAGCTTTCAGACAGATCCGCATCCGTACCGTTTCCGCTGAATGTAATTTTGTCGCCAAGGGCATACTCTCCGGCCAGCAGATCATCCAGCACAATCTCCCCGGATTGCTCCGGCAGATGGCCGTCCATCAGGCGGTACTGATTGAGCGCATTGTCCGGGTTGTACGAGAATACCTTAAGAATGGCACCGTTATCACCGGCGAACACATCGGAACTATAACCAGGCTGCAGTTCGGCAACCCCCGGAACATCCTTCAGCAGTGTAAGCTCATCTTCCCTCAGGCCAAGTGTACTCTGTACCTTCAGGTCCATCAGCTGTTTTTCTTGGAAAAAAGTACCGGCGGTATCCAGCATATCCGGTCCGGCTGCCTTAATCCCCGAGAAGAAGCAGACACCCAGCATAATAATTGCAAAAATCGAAATAAAACGGGCCTTGGTATGCCCGATCTCCCGGAAGATATCCTTCCATAAGGCCTGTTTTTTCATCGTCGTCTGCTCCTTACCATTCGATATCGTCAACGGATACCGGCGAAGGATTAACAACCATTTTCCGCACCCTGGCGTTATTGATCTCAATCACCCGGTCAGCCATCGGTGCAATCGCCAGATTATGCGTAATCACGATGACGGTTGTTCCGGTATTCCGGCAGGTATCCTGCAAAAGCTTCAGCACCTGCTTGCCGGTGTTGTAGTCCAGCGCCCCTGTCGGCTCGTCGCAGAGCAGCAGCTTCGGCTGCTTCGCCAGCGCCCGGGCAATCGCTACACGCTGCTGCTCCCCGCCGGACAGCTGGGCTGGAAAGTTGTTAAGCCGCTCACCTAAGCCTACATCCTCCAGCACCTTGCGCGCATCCAGCGCACGCGGGGAAATCTGCGAGGCCAGTTCTACATTTTCCAGTGTGGTCAGATTAGGCACGAGATTGTAGAACTGGAACACGAACCCCACATCATTACGCCGGTAGCCGGTCAGCTCCTTGCTGTTAAATTTGGCAATATCGGTACCGTCCACAATGACCTGGCCTTCATCAGCCGAATCCATACCGCCCAGAATATTAAGCACCGTCGATTTGCCTGCACCGCTGGGACCGACAATGACGGCAAATTCACCTTTATTAATTTCAAAATCAATCCCGTCGTTGGCAACAATCGTCGTCTCGCCCATTTTATAGCGCTTGTATTCATTCTTCACAGCAACAAAGCTCATTCCGCATCCTCCTGTTTCTTGCTACGCCCATCTTTTACATTCCAGTTTATCACAAAATAATTGTCTAAATAAAAAGAAGATACTCCGTCCAGCCCTCCAGGGCTTATGGAATATCTTGCTTATTTGATCCCTATTCGTTCCAATCCATTATGCCTTCCGCACAAACTCCGATTTCAGCTTCATCGCGCCGAAGCCGTCGATTTTGCAATCTATGTCGTGATCGCCTTCCACCAGCCGGATGTTCTTTACTTTTGTGCCGATCTTCAGTACGGAGGAGCTTCCCTTAACCTTCAGATCCTTAATAACCGTTACAGAGTCGCCGTCGTTCAGCACATTTCCGTTGGCATCCTTAACTACCTTAACGTCTTCGCTGTTCCCGCTCTCTGCTCCGGCAGTCCACTCATGCCCGCATTCCGGGCACACGAGCTGCGTCCCGTCCTCATAGGTGTATACTGAGCTGCACTGCGGACAATTCGGCAATTCATTCATTATTTCATTTCTCCATTCCGTTTGGGTTCCTTTGCTGTGCTTAACAGCATCCCTCTTATTCTAGCATACCATGGTCAAAAGAACTCCCTAATCGTGATCCGATTTTTTTCCAATAGTCATCGCTATCTGCCCATCCATTATAGTAAAATATTTCATATAAGATTATATCTGTGCTAGATGAGGGGAGCCCAACATGAAAGAGCCATTCGTAAACAGACTTGATCTATTCGTCAGCAACACCCAGCTGGTTAAGAAAGCTTTTGCCTGGAAAAGCGGGCAGATCAACCGGCTGGCTGCCTTGCTATATACAGCAGAAAGTAAAACCATAGATACTGACGCCATCCGCGATAGCAATGAGCTAATTAAGAACTCAACCGGCCTGTTCTCCACCTTCCGGGGGAACCTGTCTGTCTGCATCGCAGCGCTGTTATCTCTATCCGGCAACAAAGAGACCCTGCTTGCTGATACGCTCGCCGTCTACGACCTGCTCAAAGAGCGTAAGCTCCGGGCCTCAGATTATCTTGTCGTCGCGGCATATCAGATTGCCGCTAACTCACCGGCTGATCAGCATCAGCGTATCGCAGACAGAACCCGCCATTTCTATGACAGCATGAAGGAGTACCACCGTTTTCTGACCGGGCAGGATGACTATATTTTTGCTGCTATGCTGGCTCTTTCCGATCTTGAGCCGGAACGCGGGGCAGCGCGGATGGAGCAGCTTTATGCCGAGCTGAAGCCGGAGTTTGTGTCCGGCAACAGCGTACAGGCGTTGACCCAGGTACTGGCGCTTGGCGAGGAGACGCCTGAGGCTGCCGCCCGTGTAATTGCCCTGCGTGATGCCTTCCGCAGCAGAGGCATCCGGATGGATAAGGAATATACCCTCTCCTCCCTCGGTGTTCTCTCATTATTACCGGTGGACGGCGGGATGCTTGTACAGGATATCTCCGATACTCATGACTATCTGCGGACCCAAAAGGGCTTCGGCAGCTGGTCTATCACCAAGCAGGAGCTGCTGTTGCTCAGTACTGCCCTGGTATCCTATAAGCATATTGAGGCTGTGCAGAGCGGGATACTGAATTCGGCGCTCTCGACCAGCCTGACCAATATCGTCATCGCCCAGCAGACCGCGATCGCAGTCGCTGCTGCCACTTCCGCCGCTGCTGCTTCTTCGGCTTCGCACTGATCATTTTTCATGGCTTTATGCACAAGAAGGGACTGTGCCGCCCGCATTGGGAGGACACAGTCCCTGTTGTTTTAATTACGCTTATTTTACCGTTTCATTCCCTGCCAAAAGGTTAATCAATCTCGTAACCCAGCGTCAGCCGGAAGCCGTCCAGCTCGTAGCCGAGCTGAGTGTAGAGCCGGATGGCTTTTTTATTGGTACCGTAGGTGCCGAGAGTGGCGACGGATTTGCCCTGCTTCTTGAGGTGCGAAAGGGCGGTACAGAGCAGATTCCGGGCGATGCCCCGGCTGCGCCACGGCGGAATGACAAATACGTTCTCCGTTACGCTATGGCCGTCGCCTATTCTCCATGTGGAGGTGTTGCCCAGAAACTGGTCTCCGCTGAATGCGCAGAAGTTCACCATTTCAGGAGTCCCCTGCATCCAGGCCAGATGGTTCAGACTCCAGGCTGCCCCGTCAAAGCAGGCTTGCTCTGCCAGATGATACTTCTCGCGGGCCTCATCATTATTCAGCAGAAACGGGCGAATCTGCACATCTTCCGGCAGAGGATACTGAGGAACCGGCCGGCTGAGATCATATTTTAAAATAACAATACTTTCGTAAACGGTAAAACCGCGTTTCAGGTAATAGTTCTGCTCTGCAAGATTGTCGGTATCAAGATACTGGTTCAGCACAATCCGCTTCCCGGGATGCTGTGCTTTAATCTCTCTTGACCGGACGATTAGCGTCTCCAGCAGAGCATCCTTAACCGCTTCATCCTCTTCCCCGCCGCCAAAGCTGATCTCACCGGTAAGATAGCGTATAAATCCCGGGTCATCATCATGTCCGGCAGCGTGGAACGTATCATGGTACGTCAAATGGGCGAGTGCGAGCGGTTCGTTATCTTTTACAGCCACAAACATATTCTTCTGCTCAAAATCACCATGATACAGATAATGCATATGCAGTGCAAAGCCAAACGCCGCAACGGTCCCTTCGTCACCGTCGTCCACATTCCGGATTATCCAATCTCCCAACCAACATCGTCCCCTATCTGCCCCACTCCTAGAATCAAGCAGGCATCATTACTGGTAATATTACCCTTTTAATAGTGGATAAGCTTATTCAAAAATGCAAGGTAAAAGTTGAATATAACTATTCTGCACATGGAGATCAGGCCGGAATTCTGCGATGATAAAGTTGCATTTCAACCCGTTCAATTGATTGTAACAACAAATTTTCCCGATAACGGGCACTGGCCGTTTATTGTGTTATAATCACTCTGATTTATTCGGTTTAAAAAAATGCAAACGCAAACAGAACAAACAGAAACAGGTGATGAAATGTTTGAGCTTAAGTGGCTGTGGCAGAACCTGCAGGGTAACCGGACCCGATACATTCTGGCACTGTGCCTCTCGGTGGTAGGCTCCGCGCTTACCATTGTCAACCCGTACATCAGTCAGCGCATCGTCGACACGTTCATCGCCGGTGATCAGGCCGTTCAGAATCTGACGGATAAGCGCGGGCTGCTGATTGCACTTTGTCTGGGCATGATCGGATTTTCCCTGCTGCGGACCGGTCTGGCTTACCTGACAACGATGCAGTATGAGCGTTCCTCGCAGAACATGATGTACAACATCCGTATTTATCTGTACAACAAAATCCAGGGGCAGGACCGTGAGTACTACGACCGCAACCGTACCGGCGACCTTATGACCAAAATGACCGGTGACCTGGACATGGTGCGGCACTCAATGGCGTGGATTTTTAAGACGATCATTGAGTCGGTGACGATTTTTGCAGCCGCTGTCATTTACTTCTTCACGATTGATGCGGAGCTGACATTATGGATGTTGATTCTTGCCCCGCCGATTTTTATTGTGGCCTACATATTTGCAAAGCGCGTGCGCCCGATGTACATCGACCTGCGCGAACGGCTGTCCCAGCTGAATACGACCACACAAGAGAACATTTCCGGGAACCGTGTCGTCAAGGCGTTCGCCCGCGAAGCCTTCGAGATTGAGAAGTTCACAGACAAGAACATTAACTATTCCACCGCCAACAAAAAAGCTGCGCTCGTCTGGCTTGACTATTTTCCTTATCTGGAGAGCTTTGCCCAGGCGTTCAATGTCATTCTGATGGTCGCAGGCGGACTGTTCCTTATGGATGGAAGAATTACCTTCGGGGAGTTTGCCGCCTTCACTTCACTGATCTGGGCGATCTCTAACCCGATGCGCAATATCGGTATTATTATTAATGATATTCAGCGGTTTTTTGCCAGCTTGTCTAAAATCGTCGACATCTACTATGCCAAGCCGGCGATTGCCAATGAGCATAATCCTGTGCAGAAGCGCCGGTACGAAGGACGCATTGAATTTCAGAACGTCCGTTTTAAATATGACAGCGCTCTCGTCCTGGACGATGTGAGCTTTACTGTTGAGCCTGGTGAAACTGTCGCTATCATGGGTTCAACCGGTGCGGGCAAGACAACGATCATCAATCTGATCCCCCGTTTCTATGACGTAACCTCTGGCAAAGTGCTGGTGGACGGCGTGGATGTGCGCAATCTGGAGCTGGATGAGCTGCGGGGCAATATCGGAATGGCTACCCAGGATGTGCTGCTGTTCTCGGATACGATTGACGGCAATATTGCTTACGGCGACCCTGATCTGCCTGAAGAGGATGCGATGGAGTATGCACGAAAAGCTGCCGCCCACGATTTCATTACCAAAATGCCGGAAGGCTACGATACGGTAGTCGGTGAACGCGGCGTCGGCCTATCCGGCGGACAGAAGCAGCGTATTGCACTGGCACGGGCACTCGCTGTACACCGTCCGATTCTGATTCTAGATGATACAACCTCTGCGGTCGATCTGGAGACAGAGGAGCATATCCAGCGCAGTCTGCGTGAACTGGATTACCCTTGCACGAAGATCATCATCGCCCAGCGGGTATCCACTACCTGTGAAGCGGACCGTATCCTGATTATTGACCGCGGCCGTTTGATTGAAGAAGGCACCCATGCCGAGTTATTGGCGAAGCGGGGTTACTACTACGATGTATTTATGCTGCAAAACGAAGGTATTGGAAGGCAGGTGAGCCCGAGTGGCAAGGAATAGATTCGACGTCGATGAGAATCTGGAGTCGCCGTTTAATATCAAGCATTTCCGGCGGGCCATGATCTATATCCGGCGTAAAAAGAAACCGATGATTATCGCATTCATCCTGAGCGCCGTGTCCGCGGCTATCTCCCTTTCAGCACCGCTGATTATGCAGCATGTGGTTGACGTAACGATCCCGGCCAAAGCCAAGGGTGCGCTGATCGGCTGGTCGGCACTCATGCTGCTGACGATTGTGGTCAGCGTTGTGCTGGCAACGGTCCGCTCACGGATTATGACCAAGGTCGGGCAGGATATTATTTTTGATATCCGGACGGATCTGTTCAAGCATCTGCAGGAGCTGCCGTTCAAGTATTATGATGACCGTCCGCAGGGTAAAATCCTGATCCGGGTAGTCAACTACGTCAACGCCGTTTCCGACGTTCTGTCCAACGGGATTATCAACTTTATTCTGGAGATTGTGAACCTGATCTTCATCGCCGCCTTCATGTTCGCGGTCGATGTCCGGCTCTCGTTCGTTACGCTGGCCGGGCTGCCTGTGTTCCTCGGCATCATGCTGCTGATCAAAAACAAGCAGCGCCGTGCCTGGCAAGCCGTTTCCAATAAAAGCTCTAATCTAAATGCCTATCTGCAAGAGAGCATCAGCGGGATTGGTGTTACCCAGATGTTCTCGCGCGAGCAGCGCAATGAAGGCATCTTCACCAAGCTCGCCGGCAATTTCCGGATGGAGTGGATGCGGGCTTTGCGGTATAACTCGCTGATCCCGTTCACCGTCGATAATCTGGCTACAACGGTTATGACGCTGATCTATCTGGTCGGCCTACTGACGCTGAGCCCGCAGGATGTCACCTTCGGGGTCATTCTCGCAATGAGCAGCTATGCGGCCCGTTTCTGGCAGCCGATCCTTAACTTATCCAACTTGTACAACAGCTTCATCAACGCCGTCGCTTATCTGGAGCGGATCTTCGAAACGCTGGATGAGCCGGTTACGGTCAGCGACCTTCCGGGCGCAAAAGCGCTGCCGCCAGCCCGCGGTCAGGTGACCTTCGACGATGTAACCTTTGCCTATGATCCGGGGCTGAACATTCTGGAGAACATCTCCTTTGACGTCAAGGCCGGCGAAAGTGTGGCTCTGGTTGGACCAACCGGTGCCGGTAAAACCACCGTCGTCAATCTGATTTCCCGGTTCTACAACCTAACAGGCGGCCGGATTCTGATCGACGGCGAGGACATTGCCGGGGTAACCATGAAGTCCTTGCGTAGCCAGATGGGCATCATGCTGCAGGACAGCTTTATTTTCTCGGGAACGATCCTGGACAATATCCGTTACGGTAAGCTGGATGCCACCGAGGAGGAAGTGATCGCCGCAGCCAAAACCGTCTGCGCCGATGAATTCATCCGCGAGTTCGAACAGGGCTATATGACCGAGGTCAACGAGCGCGGCTCCAAGCTCTCGCAAGGTCAGCGCCAGCTGATCTCGTTCGCCAGAACGCTGCTGGCTGACCCGCGCATTCTTATTCTGGATGAGGCGACCTCCTCGATCGATGCCAAGACCGAGCGGCTGCTGCAAAAGGGACTGAACGAGCTGCTCAAAGGCCGCACCTCGTTCATCATCGCGCACCGCCTGTCGACCGTGAAGAACTGCGACCGCATTATGTACGTGGCCAACAAGGGTATCGCCGAAAGCGGCTCGCATGAGGAGCTGCTTGCACGTAAGGGCCTTTACCACCGGCTCTACACGGCGCAGAAGATGGAAGCTTAGAGTTTACTTTGTAGGTAGTGCGGATACTCCCCTTTTGGGGGTATCCGCTTTTTTTTGCATCCGTGGGGGGGGCGATACTGATGGGATCGGCACGGACTGAGTCGGTTACCGGCTCGCTCGCTTGCGCCTACCTGCGCCCAAATCAAAGGCATTTTTGCCTCTCATTTCACACATTCCGCCATCTGCGCTCAAATCAAAGACATTTTTGCCTCTCATTTCGCACATTCCACCATCTGCGCCCAAATCAAGGGCATTTTTGCCTCTCATTTCTCACATTCCGCCGTCTACGCCCAAATCAAAGGCATTTTTGCCTCTCATTTCTCACATTCCGCCATCTGCGCCCAAATCAAAGGCATTTTTGCCTCTCATTTCACACATTCCGCCAACTTCGCCCAAATCAAAGGCATTTTTGCCTCTCATTTCCCGCTATTCTTATTACTCTTGTTACTCCCACTCCCCTCACTCCGCAAATCCCGCCACCTAAACGCCAATCCTATACCTCCCCCTTTTAACCATTCCTTTAATCCTCTTTTCCCTCTATTCCCCCACATATCCATCAAAAAAAGGCCAAGCGCCCCTCCCTTGGGAAGCGGCGCCTGGCCTTTCACAATCCAATAATTCTAATATCCCAACAAACTCTTAGTCTTCACAAAAATCTCGTTCGCCAGCTCCGTATAACGCGTGCTGCCGTTAGCCTCTACCTGGGCTTTGTAGTTATCCCAGTTGTCCAGGCTTTCCTGGCCGGTGGCGAATTTCAGGGTCATCGTTTTGACGTAGTCCATGAGCGGGGTGGAGATCAGCTTCATCTGCTCGCTTTCCTCAGCCGTCGCCATAATCGGCGGGATCAGCTTGCGCGTCTCACGCGTCTCCTGGATGCGGGTCATGAAGTCGCGCTCGCCTTCGGTCATTTTGGACAAGCGGAGCTTCTCCGAGCCGCCGTAAGCGAACATCCCTCCGGCGAAGCCGTAATCAACGTTCAGCTGCTTAGGAGCGCCTTCGTTCATTCCGTTATAGTAAATATCCGGATTCAGCACCACATTGCCGTCTGCATCAAGCGTGTACGTCTCGCCTTCCACACCCCACAGGCTCAGCATCTGGCCTTCATTGGAATACCAGAACCAGTCAATGAAACGGAGCATTTTGATGAATTCCTCTTCACCCAGGTCATCCAGCGCATTCTGGCTGATCATGATCCCGTTCTCCAGCCGTGAGTTCTCGATCTGCAGCTTGCCTTTCGGCCCGCCCGGTTGAGTAATCATATACAATTCAGCATTCGGGTCCTGCATCTTGCTCTTGAAGTCGGCCAGTACCTGGTACACGCCGCTGATCGCGTAGGTGTCACCTTTGAAGAACTTCGCCTGCGCCGCATCGTCCTCCTGGGTGAACGTTTCAGGGTCCAGAATGCCGTCGCTCACGAGCTTGCTGAAGTAGCCGACGAAGCTTTTGAAATCATCCGAGTTATCGGCAAAAACAAATTGCTGCTTGTCGTTATCAAACGTCAGTCCGTTGGAAATCCCCCAACCAGCGGTCACGCCATATTGTACAGCTGCGATATTCAGGGCAGACTCACCTTTGAACTGGTCGGAAATGACGTACTGGGAACCCGTGAAATCTTTTACCTTTTTCAAGGCTGCAGCAAACTCCTCATACGTCCAGTTGCCCTGCTCACCCTCTACATCCACTCCGGCTGCCTCAAAAACATCCTTACGGATAATATACGAGTAACCTCCGCCCGCAATCTCCCACATACCCGGAAGCAGGTAATACTTGCCGTCATCCCGCAGCTTCATCTTCAGATCCTCTTCCATGCCCCAGTCCTTGACCGCCTTGGTATAGTTCGGCATGTACTGGACCCAGTCACTGACCGGAACGATCTGGCCGGATGCTACAAACGCGGATTCATCATAGGTTTTAGGAATAATGTATGGCGCGTCACCGCTGTTAACCAGTAGGGATTTCTGATTTTCGTATTCGGTTCTGGCTGTAATCGACAGGTCGAAGGTTACGTTCGTTTTCTCCTGAATCGCGCTCCACAGTCTCCAGTCCGCTTTATACGGATAGTTCTCATGGTCGCTGTACATCATCGAGTAGCTGACAGGCTCATTGGAATGGAACGTCTGGCCTGCGCCAAAAGTATAATCCTCCGCCGCACCCGCTTCCGCATTAGACGAGCCTGCATTTGCAGCGGTTGTCCCCGCAGGCTTTTCTGTACTCGATGCGCCGTTGTTACCGGATGAACAGGCTGTTGAAACAACAAGCAGCAGTGCCATCATCCCCATGCCAACTGTTTTTGTAAATTTCATATTGTGCCTCCCCTTTATGGTTCAAGCTTTGTATAGTACGGAAACGCAGCACGCGCTTCCGGTTATACCGTTATCCTTTGACGGCCCCGATCATCATGCCCTGCACGAAATATTTTTGGACAAAAGGATAGATACAAATAATTGGCAGTGACGTAAGCACCATGGCAGTCGATTTTACACTTGCAGCAATCTGGCTGGTCTGATCGGAGGTCGCTCCAATTTCCGTCGGACTGATCGCATTATCAATTATTTGTTTCAGATATAGCGCGACCGGCCACTTCTCCTTACTCTGCAGGTACAGGGACGGTCCGAACCAGTTGTTCCACATCCCAACCATTACGAACAGCATAATGGTGACCAAAATCGGCTTGGACAGCGGCAGAATAATCCGCATAAAAATCCCGAATACCCCCAGCCCGTCTACACGCCCCGCTTCCTCCAGCTCACCCGGCAGACCGGCGAAGAACGTTTTCATCAGAATGACATTGAACGCGCTGATCGCACCCGGAATGACGATGGCCCAGATGGAGTCTCTCATCCCTAAGGTTTTGGCGACCAGAATGTAGTTGGGGATCAGCCCGCCGCCGAAATACATCGTAAACAGCACGAAGGGTATAAAAAACTTATTCAGCCGCAGCTTATCTTTGGAGAGCGGGTAAGACATGACAGCGGTTGCAGCTACAGCTATAAAAGTACCCGTTACAGAATACACAATCGTGTTCCAGTAATATAAGAAGAAGTCAGGCTTACTCAAAATGACCTTATACGTATTCGCAGTGAACTCCACTGGAAAAACCGACACCTTACCTGCATAAATAGCCGCCTCCGAGCTGAAGGACTGGGCCACGAGATAGACGAACGGATAGAGGGTAAAGATCACGATCAAGATCATAAAAATACTGTTAATGATGTTAAACAAACTGAAGGTGGGGCTACGTTTCATATTCTTTGCTCCTTTCTACCATAAGCTTGATTTCGTAGTCCGCCTGGACACCGCATTGGCCGTCGTTACCAGAATCAGCCCGATAATGCCCTCGAACAGCCCCACCGCGGTCGCGTAGCTGAAATTGCCGCCGGTGATCCCCATCCGGTACACATAGGTGGAGACGACATCTGCCGTTTCATAGGTGAGCGGATTGTAGAGGAGCAGGATTTTTTCAAAGTTAGAGCTTAAAATGCTGCCGATATCGAGAATCAGGAGCACCATCACCGTCGGCAGAATGCCGGGAATCGTAACGTGCTTAGCCAGGTGCATCCGGTTGGCCCCGTCCATTTTGGCTGCTTCATACAGAGCCGGGTCGATGCTGGTCATCGCCGCAAGATAGAGGATCGTTCCCCAGCCCAGCCCCTGCCACACCCCGGAGGTAACATAAATCGGTGTGAACCATTCCGGAAGGGAGATAAAGGCTATTTTCTCAAGTCCGATTCCTGCTAACAGACTGTTGACCGGCCCCGTTAAGGACAGAATCTCCTTGAGCATTCCGGCCACGATAACCATGGAGATAAAATGCGGGAGATAGGATACGGTCTGGACGAACTTTTTCCATTTGAGCCTGCGGATTTCATTTAGCAGAAGCGCAAACAGCAGAGTCAGCGGGAACTTAACCACCAGGTAGCTCACGCTTAGCGTCAGATCGTTGAAGAACGCCCGCCAGAAGGTCGGGTCCTTCATAAACATCTCAAAGTAAGTAAAGCCGACCCATTCCGTCCCCAAAATATTCGGCCCGCCTCTGTACTTGCGGAACGCAATAATATTCCCCAGCATCGGAGCGTACTTAAAAATCAGAAAATAAAGTACGGGAATGACCAGGAACGAATAAAGCTTCCATTCCTGCTTAACGTGTTTCCACAGCGGTACCTGGCCCTTCGTCTTAAGCTGCTTGCGGGCTGCCCTAGTGATTTGCGGCTGAGCTGCCATTATGCGATCACTTCCTTAATAGAAATTCATCCTGTCCAATTTGAATCCGTTTACATTCCGAATGTAACCCGTCCTCCCCCTATGCAACAATGTTCATTAAGCAAAATGATGTACGAAACCCGTGATTTGGCGGTTGATATTTTGAATATGATGGACTTTTTGACGAATAGCACTTGTACGAACGCAAAATAACCCCACAAAGTGGGGCCTTAACATGGAAGTTGACTCAGGTACTTTGTGGGTACCCCGGAAACATATACATTCTTATTCTAAAAAAAGATGGCCCCGGTCTGCTTCGGTGACCATCTTTTTTCTATATAAAAACTTAAGCCTGCTCCTGAATCGTCCTGTACTTGCCGGGGGTGATCCCCTCGTATTTCTTGAACACCCGGATCAGCGCATGGCTGCTGGCGAATCCGACCCTGGCCGCTGTCTCGTCGATACTGACTCCCTCCACGAGCAGCGACTTGGCTGCTTCCACCCGGGTATGGTTAATATAGTCGTGCAGTCCTGTCTCTCCTGTCTGCTCACGAAACAGGCGGGATACGTACTGCGGAGTCAGCCGGAACTCATCGCCGATGAGAGCAACACTGAGGTTTTTGTCATTATAATTCTTCTGCACAAAATCAATAATCTTCTCGCTGATGCCGGTGTTGGCCTGATTATTCTGCTTACTCTTCAGCAGCCCGCATACCCGTTCAAAAATATCCAGCAGCTCCTGCTCAAACTCCGCCTTGGTGGAGCACGATAGAAGCCGCTTGAGCGGACGCCATTCCTCCCAGGCGATACCGGCCTGCTCCGAGTCGGGAATGGTCTTGATCATCGTCGTCGCCAGATCCAGCAATACGCATTTGGCCATCTCATGGGAAGCCTCGCACTGGAACGCCTGCCCGATCACGTTGCTGATCATCTGCTGCGCCTTGCCGAATTCCTCCGCCTTCAGGAAGTTGATCAGGATCATCTGATCATTCACAGTGAAGAAATAGCTGCTCTCCCCGGGCTTGATATCCCCGTACCAGATCAGCGCCCGCTCCCCTAGCATAATCCGGTGCTCCTGCGCCTCCAGCGCCTGCACAAAGGCCTGATGAATCCCGTCCAGTCCGCTCTGCAGCTCACTTCCCACTGCGGTGAACCGGAGCTTATACCGCTCGAGAATGAATTCCCCGGCCTTCGCCAAATCCTGCTCCAGATCATCCTTCCACTGCTCTGTGAACTCGGGATGTACATTAACCACCGCTGCCAGCATACCGTCCACATCTGTAAAATGGAGCATCACCCCGTCACCCGCCGTATCCGCAACAATATTCGAAACGATAAACTGGGACAGGGCCAGATCGGTTACTCCGTCCTCACTGCTCTCAATATAAAACAGCATTACGGCAAAAGCGTCCCCCGTCCAGGGCAAATGATAAGCCTTCGCCAGCTCCGTCAGCGGAACATTGCGGTCCGTCTGCCCTTTCAGCAGCTTGACCAGATAATAATCCTTCAGCACCCGCAGCTGCTGGGCCTGCTTGTTGTTCATATCATCGCGCTCGCGGATCGTCTCCAGCACACTGCTGCGGATAAAGGTGTATTCATCCAGATACGCTCCGCTGCGCGGCATCGTATTACGGGAAAAGACACTTACCAGCTGCCTGATCGGATCATAATTCTTCCGGGCAAAATAAGTGATCACCGCGCCCCCAATCACAAAGCACAGCAGTAGTCCGAGCAGGTTCAGGTTACGGATGGTGCCGACCCGTTCCCAGAACACTTTTGTCGGAAACACACTGATATACTTCCAGCCCGTGGTGTCTGAGGATTCAATGGTAATCATCGATTCCACTTCCTCAAAAGAACCCGTAAACGTCCCGGTCCCGCGGTCACTCCACTCCCGGTACAGAGGAGGAGCGATTGTATTCCCGCCTGCATTCTGAATCAGCACCTGATTGTTCGTATCCATAATGAACACCTGGCCGCGGTCTACCCAGTCGATATTGCCCAGCATGGTCATAATTTTCTCAGAGTTGAGTGCAATGATCAGCGTCCCCGCCGTTTCCGAGCTCCCCTGCTTCGTCAGCGACCGGACATACGCCGGAGTGTAGACGACATTCCCCTGATTCTCTACAGGAAGCATCACATATCCGCGCGTCTGCTCCCCGTTAATCAGCTCCTGCCAGCTGTCATAGCTGAACGTGTCCGTCTGCAGCTTCATTTCATAGAAGTCTTGTTCCTTCACATAGGTTTCGCTTGAGAGTACAGTCTGTAGCGGCTTTGAGTACAAGTAGATGCCCTGTATAAAATCATTCGCCGACAACAGCTTGTTCAGCTCCTGCTTCATCTCATATACACCGTAAGCGCTTTCTGTTTTAGAAGAGATTAATTTGCGCACATCCGAATGAATCGCCAGCTGGGCAGCCAGACTCTCCGTCTGCAGCAGCTCCCCGTCCACAATGTACCTGACCTGCTGAAGCATGGCCCCGCTGGCCAGCACGATCTCACGCTTGACGATCTCACGGGTCTGGCCGTATATGATAAGACTGAGTATGACCGGTATACATAGAATCACAGCATAAGATACAAATAAGCGATAAGCTACACTCCGCGTGAATTTTCCCCGCATCCAAGCCAATAGGGATCCCCTGCCTCATTGTTCTTTTTGTACAGCTACTCTTTTTGTACATTATCAATGATAGCACGATCCCTGCGTATGGTTGATGTACAAATTGAACCTGCATGTTCAATTTGTGTATTGCGGGGAAAATCCGGCCGGCACCCCGGTGCGGATTGCTTAGTTCTGCCCGCCTTGCCCGCCGCTTCTATCGCTGCCCTGCCCTCCGTTTCGTCTCATGCCGCCGTTCATCCCGGGGAACCCGCCATCTGTACCGCGTCCGCCGCCAAAGCCTGGTCCCCCGTTCATCCGCGAGCCCGAGCTGCTGCCGTCACTGGAGATTTTTTGGGCGGTAATAGCATCACAAGAGGTCAGCACTATAGAGCAGCTGAGTACAGCTATGATCAGAGCGGCATAACGTCTGGTTCGCATACCTCATCCCTTCCTTCCGGCAAAATAATCATACACATCTTTAAAGCCCATGTACGAGAACACGATCAGCAGCGGATACACCGGGAAAATATAACGCGCCTTAATCTCCCACAGCAGATAAAATCCGATAAATCCAAGCAGAACCAGCACCAGCGGGGTCTCCCCGAAACGTTTAGCCCTTACGCTGCCGATCAGCCGGACCAGGATGCCGCCGTACATCAGCAAATTCAGCACATACATCATCCATTGCAGCCCGCTTCTGAAGCCGGAGTCTCCTTTAAAAAGATCAGTGGCTGCGTTTGTATAGCTGTACCGGTCCATGACCATGCCAACCATTCTGCCTCTGTCACCGGAGGAGCTGTCATTGCCGATTCCGTAACGCTCCATCTGGTAGGTGCCTTCCGTCCAGGTCCAGATCAGCTTTTTATAATACATTTTCACCAGATCGCCTGCGCTTGCGTCCGCCAGTTTGTTACTGATCTCTTCCTTGAACAATTCTGTACTTGCCGCCTTATTATAATCAGCATCCTGCTGGTAGATCGTATAGCTCTCCCGGTTGTCCCAGAAGCCGAACGTCTCCAGATTGATGCCCATGTTCAGCCACATGTAGACCGGTGCAGAATTGGTATTCACGGATTCATCCACCACACCCGCCGCCTGAAGCGCCGCATTCTGAGTCCAGCCTGGTACATTAAACAGCGCACCCGTAATGAACAACGCCGCCAGCGTCTTACGCACACCCAGCTTACGAAGACCCAGCAGCAGACTAAGCAGCACCGCAATCAGCACAATGACACCAATGCTCCGGAAGTAATTCCCGAGGGCCAGCAGGATTGCTGCAAACAGAATGTCCTTTAAGGATTTTCTTTTCATAAATTTCGCGGCAAAATAGAGTGCGCTCGTCAAAAACGCTGTAGCAATCACATCATTATAAATAAAATTGCTCATAAACAATGCAGGTAAATAAATTGCCGCAAATACCAGAACCCCGTAATCCCACTCTTGGGATTTATCGTTGAGCTCTTTATATAGCAGGTAAATCATTAATGTCGTTAACAGTGTGAAAAAGATATTAAACAGCTTAATCGTCAGATAATTATCCGGAAAAAGATACAGCAGCGTCTTCAGGTAAAGGACAGTCGAAAAGTTAAACGGAAACATATGCAGATACCCGCCCGTCTCAAAGGAAGAATAATCGCCGCGGTAGAGCATATCCAGCGCAAGATTAAGCACCGTCTCGGAATCATCCGTCGGCAGACGGGGGAACAGAAAAATAATAGCCAGCTGAATGGCAAAAGAAACCGCCAGAACGGCGGGAATGACAATGCGTCTGCTGAACCGGTTGAGCTTCAGGCTTATTTTATAGAGTACGGCACTTAAGGCCAGCACCAGCGCAATGACCAGAATGAACAGGCCGAGCTGCTGCTTTTCCAGTACCGGTGTGTCTCCGTATACGAAATAACTGTACTTTGCCCTGATAAAAAACGAGGAAGCAATGAACAGTCCGATGAACAAGCTAAGGATGATATAAAGTGATTTGTGAATACCCTTGACCATGAGAACCTCCTCTTGCGGAGTAGTGATAAGCGCATTATAAACACTGAAACTGAACGTTAGATGAAAATGATGTTACGGGGATGCGCGGACTTAGACCCGCGGGCTCCCGTCAGATCAAAAACACCTCCAAAAGGCGCTCTGCATAGCGGCAGAAAGGCATCTTTTGAAAGTGTCCGAAGGGTACGGCCCGAGGCCTGTTAAAAGGTGAACCTTTTTACTGACTCGATTAACTGTGACGCCAGCGCAGACTGCTGTTCCATCGATACTGCCGCCTCATTCATCACCACATTAATGTCGGACAGGCTGGCATTAATCTCTGCCGTATAGGCAGAGGTGTTGCCGGAGGTATCCACTACGGTGTCTATAACCTTGGTAATCTCCTTGATGGAGGCATTCATTTTGGCCGCAGACCCGTTCACCTCCGTGGAAATCCGGTGGATCAGCGCTGCGTCTGACTGGTATTGCCTGCCGGTGTGCAGCAGGAGCTCATAATCCGCTTTTACATTATGGTCAATGTACTCCAGTACATCCTGGGAGCTGCGCGACAGATGGTCAAAAACCTCCCTCACCTGCGTCACAAGCTCCTCAATTCCGGAGATCGCCTGGGTGGACTGGTCGGCCAGCTTTTTCACCTCTCCCGCCACCACCTCAAACCCTCTGCCCTGCTCACCCGCTCTGGCAGCTTCAATAGATGCATTTAGGGCCAGCAGATGGGTCTGTGAGGCAATTGCCTTGACGCTGTGGGAGATAACGCTGATTTCCTCGACGATTGCGCCGGCTTCAATGGCTTTTAGAATATTGTCTTGCTTCTCCCTATAGGTCTGGTCGGCCTGCTCAAGCGAGGCTATCACCCGCTGGCTCATCTGCGACGCCCTATCTTCCATTTCATCCGCAGAGGTTAAGGCCGATCCGGCATTCGCCAGCAGCAGACGATTTTGTTCATTAATCTGTTCAAAAGAAACGTTAGCTTCCTGGGTGGAATGCAGCAGGCTTAAGGCATCCTCCGCCAGGGTCGATGAAGTTGTATGTATGGTATTCACGCTTGCGGATGAATTACGGGCTGATGCCATCAGCTCATAGCTGGCCGCATTGATGTTGCCTGAAATGTCCGCAATGCCGGAAACCAGCGACTTGATCTGGGCTGCGCTTTTATCAAGTGAATGGCCGAGTCTGCTGATCTCATCATTGCCCCCGAACGTAAGCTCCCCCGACAGAACACCTTCTCCCAGCTGTTCAGTGTACTTGAGCACTTTTTTCAGCCGTTTCAGGACCAGCCTATCGTACACAAAGACAATAATGAACACAGAGATCAGAATGCTGAGGCCCGATGAGACCAGGAATCCGACGTTTCCCTCGATATACCTGGAGTCCCCTCCGACAATCTCAATCACCTCTCCGCTTCTGTCCAGCAGATAATTCACAGCCTGGCCGATATTGGTGCTCAATACCTGTACAATCACAATCGCCAGCACCAGCTTGAACTTAATGGAGTTAACGGTAGCATTCAACAGCCAATTTTTTATACCCATAAGCCTCTCCCCCGCAAAAGATAATGCCTATACCATAACCCAGCTGGATGAACTGAACATAAACAAGCTATGGGATTAGGCTGATTAGGGGAAGGGAGCGGAGTTGTACGGAGTGACAGTGCGAGAGAGTGACAGTGACAGTGAGAGAGAGTGTGTGTGAGCGGGGGAGGGATTGAGTATCCAATTGAGTACTGTGGAGTGACGGGTGGCAGGTGTGGCCGGAGTGACGATGGGCCGGAGCTTACGGGAATGCAGGAATGACGGGGGTGGCGGTGGGTAAGCGTTCGAGGAGCCGAGTTCGCGAGAGGCCGAGGTTATATCAATTAATGGTGTTAATGGAGCTAAACCGGACATACTGGTGTCACTGCTCTATGGTATAACGGAGTTAACGATACAGGGAGGGATATGGATAAAATGGCAAGCTATGAATATAGCTCCAAGCAGGAGCTGCTGGATGCGATCCATACTAACTACATATTGTTTGATACTGAATTTACAGGGATCAGCGACAGTTACAGGAACACGCGGATACCGGAGGTGGATAAAACACCGGGCGAGATCATCGCCTACCAGCTGGGCTGGCTGCATCTCGTGATGAGCTGGGACAAGGCAGAGCTGGCTGGCCAAAGTGTGACGATGCCGTCTGCGGACTATAAATGGAACCAGCTCGGCGGTCTGTACCAGTCCTTCTACAAGGAGTACGAGGGTTATACACTTACCGAGCTACGGGAGCAGCTTCGTCAGGCGGAGCAGGAGTGGTTAGCCTGGACTGGCGGCTTGAGCGAGGAGGAGCTGTTCACTCAAGGGATCCGGGCGTGGACAGGCAGCAAGGACAACTGGCCGATGGCCCGCTGGATCCATATTAACTCGTCCGCCCCGTTCAAAACCTTCCGGGCGAAGATCAGGAAGTGGAAAAAGCACGTTCCGGCGGAGTGAGCAAGGTGGCGGACATGCTGGCGGAGTCAGAGGCATTTTTGCCTTTGATTCTGTCGCTTCGCCTCATGCAGGCGGAATCAGAGGCATTTTTGCCTTTGATTTTGCCATTTCGCCTCATGCAGGCGGAATCAAAGGCATTTTTGCCTTTCATTTCGCCGTTCCGCCTCATGCAGGCGGAATGAGAGGCATTTTTGCCTTTCATTTCGCCGTTCTGCCTCATGCGGGCGGAATCAGAGGCATTTTTGCCTTTGATTTTGCCGTTCCGCCTCAGGCGGGCGGAATCAGAGGCATTTTTGCCTTTGATTTCGCCGTTCCGCCTCAGGCGGGCGGAATCAAAGGCATTTTTGCCTTTAGTATTCCACACTCTAGCCAACCGCCCCACACTCCACCAACCTAGCACTCAAACTCTGTATGATTGACCCGGTTGTACTCTAACACCAGCTCTTTATACTTCTCAACGTCACGCTGCAGCATCCACTCGAACAACGACTGCACCTGTCCAAAAATATCCGGCGGCACCCGGTGAGGAATCGCAAGTCTGGTAATCTCCTCTTCCACCAAATGCTCGTAGAACCCCACCGCCGCCGCATTGCATAGGTCAAAGCATCGTTTTTGCTGGTTAAAGCACCACTCCACATACCCATAAATCTTATCCAACTCTGCGGAGTCATTTTCCCGGTGGGCATCCTCTACCCGACTTCGCAGCTGAACCATCAGAGTGTATATCGTGTCATCTTTGCCGTTAAACGAATGTCTACTGTCATAGAATAGCTCCAAGCCCTTTCTTCTCCACGTACTCATGCCGGAACCCTCCACATTTTGTTCATTATAGTAATCATACTCCCCTCAAGCAATATGGTAGAATATTGAAAAAACGTACAGAGGAGCTGCATATCCATGCTTGTTACGCCTACCCTGCATTTTTATGGACAATGTGAGGAAGCAATCGGCTTATATCAAAAAGCGTTTGGTCTGCAAATGAATTACCTCCTGTATTATGCAGACGCAGACCCGCAGGACTGGAATTTCAGCTTAACTTCTGAGCAGCGGAACTACGTGTATCATGCAGAGGCTTTTATCGGCAAACAGCGCATCATGCTGGCGGATGAGATCGGAACCGAGGCGCCCGGAAACACCACTCTTTTTCTGACTATTACCTTTGAAACTGACGATCAGGTGAAACAGGCCTACGAAACGTTAAAGGCAAGCGGGAGCATCATCCAGCCTTTGCGCACAACGACATACAGCTCTTCTATGGCTTCCGTGGTGGACAGGTTCGGCTTCCGCTGGGGACTGATGACGGAGGATTGAGAAAAAAGGGCGGATTACCGCCCCCTTCATCAAAGCTTGGACAGCTCGTCCAAAAAAGCCGGCTTGTTGAAATATTGCTCCTGCAGCTGCTGAATGATGGCGGACTGACCGGACTTGCCGGCCAGCTCTCCGTAGCGTTTAAGCATTTGGCAGACATTCCAGTACTTTTTCCTGTTGAAAGCTGCTGCGGCAGTGTCATAAATATACTGGCTGTACACTTGTTCCGCTTCTGTTTTATAGTCTGGCGACAGCCGCGCGGCGTACTCTTCTATCGCATCTGGATTTGCTTTTACGTAGGACAGCATTTCTGCAAGGTCATTTTTATCTGAGAACAGCTTCGTATAGAGCGCATGGGCAGACCATGTATCCGATTGTTTGAGTTCAGCAAGAATGCCACGGTAAAACTCCTCCTCATCCCCTTCAAACAATGCTTCAAGCTCAGCGTAATATTCGTAGTCACCATCCAGCAAAAGCTCCTTAGCCAGTTGCTTCTGCTCTTCCTTCAGCGATAATGCTTTATAGGCTTCGTATCTTGCTTTTTTAAAGTCGGATCTGTCTCCCCGTCCCCCTTGCTCCGCCAACTGGATTACCCGCCGGTAGTCACCAGCCTCCTTGCTCTTCCGGATCGCTAATTCCCCGAATGATTTCATATGAAGATGTTCCTGCATAAACTTATCCGCTTCTTCTGCGGAGCTATATTTTTCGATAAGGTCATATTGAATTTCGTGCAGTTCCTCATTCAAATACTCCCTATACCCCTTACCAGCAGTAGCTGTAATCTGCGCTCTGATAGCCGCCAGCAATTGTTCTCTGCGCTTCTTCTCATCAGCAAATACAGTACATATCCGCAGCAGAGTAACCGGATAATCATCCCATCCGTCGAATACAGCATTTTGGCTCATCTTAATCAGACGTTTCAAAAAGTGCTCCCGGACGGACTCATCAGCTTTCTGCTGACTTTCTGCCAGCTCGTCAATCTGATCCAAAATATCATCCACCAGTCCCCCAATCTCGCCGTCCGAGTCATCTGCATACTGAAACGCCTCTACTCCTTCTTCCAGTACCATTAAGGCCATTTCCAGCTTCACTGTATCATCACTCACACTGTCCTTACTATCCAGCAAAGCCGTCAGGTCTGCTGCAAAGCTGCTCGTCTCCCGGTAAGAGATGAAGCCCTCCCTGCCTGTATATTGTTTTACGATTGTTTTTATCAGCTTTTGGAAGGTTTTAAGCAGAGCTGGTTGCTCCTCACTACCATATTTCAAAAGAATTGTATTCTTAAATACCTCATCCTGCCCGGCAGCCTCAGCAATAATCGCAATCAGCTCTTCTTTGGACAATTCTCTCAGCACTTCTTCTAGCTTGCGCTGGTTCGCCATAGCTGTTCACACCTTTATCATTTAATGACATCATTCAGCAACGTTATTACTTTCTCTTTCTCCCTTTTGTTTATGGTTATCTTCTTGCTATCAAGCCAATTACGTTTTAGTTTTAATTTAAAATTGATTATCACAGAATTGCCCTCATCTTTAACGGACACTTTCTCTGTCTGCTCCCATCTCCACATACCATCTCTCGTTAAGATACCCTGATCATAAATCTCAATTTTACTGAGCGCTCTTACCAAATAAACAGGTGCCAACAGGATTAAATACATCGGCCAAAACAGAAACATCAGCTCTGTGCCGCCCTCTGCTCCATAGAAGCGGATCACTTGATACCCTCCGACAGCTAAAAATAACACCCCAAAAATTACATCAAAAGTAAATTTTGCATCCCTGACGATCAGCAGCCGATCCCCCATCGTTTTCCGGCTTGCTTTTCTTCGTATGATTACAGTTATACACCAGATTACTACAATAAGAGCTACTATAACAGGAACAGCCATAAGCACTTCAAAAGTCATGATTGATTCTCCTCTTGTTTCAATTACGCCATACATACAAATTCCCCTTATAGCCGAAAAAACCCTTCCCGCCGGGAAGGGCCTCATCGTTCATTAGTCATCTTTTATTTCGCAGCCCTCATCATTCCATCTCACATCACCAACGGCACAAACACCGAAGCCGCATTAGCCTGTCTGAACCGGGCGATGACCTGTCTGCTCCAGTCGCGCTGGTACTCGGGGTGCCCGGTCAGATACAGCTCCTCCAGATGATTGAACGCAGCATCATAAGGAATACCCGGATTATCGCCGTTCACCTCAAGCTGGCTGATGTGCAGATAGAGGCCGCCCGGCAGAGTAAGCTTTTCTACGCAATCCGGAAGTCCGGCAAACGAGCTGACCCTGGTTCCGAAGCAGGAATTGTATTTCCCCTCCTGACCGCTGTCCACCGGAAACCCGTAGTAATCATGCAGATAATATTTTGCTGCCTCAGTGGCAAACACCTGGTCCTGTACGCCAAAATACTTCGTAATCACAAACTCCTCACTATCCGGTAAAGTCATACTGCAGGCGATCTTCAACTCCGGGAGAGTAACGGCCTTAAAACGCAGGGAGGCATAGCGCTCAGCAACCGTCTGTGCCAGCATAACTGGTTCATATTTGGTCAGAATCTCTCCCTTGCTGTCATATGTATTGAACCCGCAGCCCGCAGGATTATATACATAGCTGGTATCTTTACGAAATTCCCCCACAAAGTACTCATCCGCATGCATGCGCTCACCGTACCCCAGCCGCCCTTCCTGCCCGCCCTCATTAATCAGGACCTTGGCATACCGGCAGGCCGGCACTGTAAGCGTCTCCGTATACTCCGGCAAATAATCAGGCAAGTCCTCCAGACTGTCCACTTCATAGCCCACAAACACCTTATAGTTCCCGTCACCTTTAACCTCTGTCCGCACGGTAATAACGTTGTCCCCGTCTTGGAGTCTGCTGCTGATTATGCCGGAGAGCAGCGTCATATCTCCTTCCGTTATCAGCTTTTTCGTATAAAAGTAGTCATTCAGAATACAGCCCGCATGCCCGAATCCAGAAAATCCCCCGTATCCCCGGCTTTCGAACGTCACCGGCAGCGCAATCCCGACAATCTTCATCTCCGGCCTATCTACAATCGCGCATAGCTCAGTAACCTGCTCCACAAGCACTTCATTTGAATGCTCCATCTGGCTCATCTCCTCCACCATTCTTAGTATTGCCGGCTTAACCCGGGGGCTGTAGCCTTCCGAGGCCTGCTGCAGCAGGTCCTTTTTTCTTAGACTCATGAGTGTTCCAGCTCCTTTCACACCTCAATTTTATATACAATCAAGCCCGCGGTATTATCGGTTTATAACAGCTTCCAGCCTGATCCATACCTTCATCTGTATCTTCTCCGGGTCCTGACTGCCGTTTGTCTTATATGTAGTAAAAGCGGACGCCTTCCCCCTGCTCCATCCGTTTTCTCTGATCCAGCTGTCCAGCAATTCCCCGAACACCCTGCTGTCGCTGCAGCAGCTGCTCTCTACTACGGCATAATGGCCTGCGGGAAGCTGGACAAACACAAGCCCGCAATCCTCAGGCAGCATGTGAGCTGATTCCAACCGTACACCACACGTATAGCTCAGGCCATTTTGAGATACGTAGAATTCTCCGTCTTTTCTTATCGCACCGGGATTATGGATGGATAAGTAGGCGATTACCGCCGCAGTTGCCTTCTCCTCTGCATCCTCTCCTGAGCGGCTTGCAGTCAGGAACAACCGGCCATCGCAATACTCCACGCGGATGCTGTTGTAATCCATCCGCTTGACCACCGGCAGGTACAAAACCAGCCTGTTCACGGCACCTCTCTTACAAATATACTCTTCAAAATAACCGTCCTCAGCCTGCTTGAACATACTTACTCTCAGCCACTCCCCGTAAAGGTAGTTCCAGGCCGACGTAATCTCAGCTTCATTATTGTTAACCGTTATTTTGGCAAAAGTGCGGGTGAACGCCGGATGAACAGCAGTTTCCTGAAAAACACTGCCAGCAAAGCGATTTATTAACTCATACTCACATTCTACAGCGAGCTTATAACAGAACTCTCCGCTGCGCGGCTGCCCGCCCCTGCCAAAGATTCTTCCTTTATATCCCGGTAAAAGAGTGCTCAGTGCGTGTAATGCCCGGTTTTCAATGCCGTCAGGTTCAGGATCATAAAAAGCAGTATGCAGAGTCTTGGGGATAGTGTCTGTAGTAACCGTAACCTGCCTTACAGGCTGGCTGTCATATGCGGGGAAGTAGTAGCAGGCATCGCTCTTCTGATATTCCAGCGGGGTCATAGCTGTGGCGGATTTCACATATTTGCACAATGCCTGCTGGGAGCTGTAGCCGCAGGCATAGGCAATCTCGGCCAGCGGCAGCTCTGCCCCTCTGATTAGTGCAAGGGCGGCAGACAGCCGCCGCTTGCGAATGTATTCCTTCACCGAATGCCCGGTGTAGGTATAGCAGTCCCGGTAGAGCTGCATTAAAGAGGTATAGCTGGCCTTTGCCGCCAGCTCGAGGTTAATCTCACCGTGCAGATGTTCTTCTATGTAAGAGATGGACTTCTTGAAACGGGCTATTTTGTCCATTGTGGTCCTCCATCAAGCAGGGTAGAAACCCGCTCACAAAAGGTTCTTTTGAAAATAGAATAGCAGAAACTGCAACAAAAACACATTCTTTACGCATGTATTTTTTCGGTATATATTTAAAGAAATATCCATTCTGTTCTGGAAGGTTTTTAGTTTACATCGGATAAACTATCAAAATATTTCATTTGAGAGGATGAACTATTTTTATGAGAAGATTGTTTACCGCAGTACTTGTCTTGCTTGTGGGCCTGTCAATGAGCTTTGGCCTGACTGCCTCGGCTAACCCTGCTATGGTAAGCTACGGAAACAGCTATACTCAGACCCTTACCTCAGGCCAATCCTACGCCTACATTCTCCCTAACGCCAAAACGTCCGGTACAAGTGTGAAGATTACCACATCCGTCGCCAATACACTCCGTCTGCACTACTACTGGAGTTACAACAATACATCCATTGACCTTGGTACAGCTATAGTAAACAAGATTAATTACAGCGGCAGTTCAGGTTACTATGAACCCGGTACCCTGGTCACTGTGGTAGAGCGCGTTCCCGGATCAACGACTCCTTACCCTTCCATCAGCTACTCTATTACTTTCGAGTAATTTTAAGCTCACTGTTTAACAACCAGACTAAGAATGACCGCTCAGGGCGGTCATTCTTTTGTTTAAACACATATTCACTCAACTGTTGTCCAAATGTCCGATGCAAGTGAACGGATCTCAACATTGGTATGTTTTCTGTATAATTTTAATAAGCTTGCACTACTCTGGCTCCACATCAGCACTTTTCCCGCAGCTTCAAGCACAGCAAGCCCCAGATATTGAATATCTGCACCGCCCTTTGCCCAAATACTCTCTGCCAATTTTAATACCGCTTCCGGGCTCCAATGTCCCTTGCTTTCCTTCAGACTTTGCTGTATCTGCCTGTATGCAGTATCTAATAGACGCCGCTGATTGGAGGTAACCTTGACTATCCTGCCCAAGTACTCCAATGTTCCGTCCGCATTATTCCAGTCTATCGCTGCAACATACAGATTCACAATGGCATGCGTTAAGGTCTCATCTTCTAGCAGGCACCCGATAATCCCCCCATACAGAGGTTCCAGTCCTGCACGTGTGGTTTTGGGCAGAGAGGTCAGCTGATTCACAAGCTTCAGCAGACGCTGACGGTGCGGCAAATCTCTTTGAGGTGTGGCATTCCAGTCCTCATTAATTACAGTACTCACCAAGTCTCTAACCACATCAATAACGGTCTCATTAACCTCACCGTCACGGCACACTTCAGTCAGCGTACGCACTGCGGACTCCCACCTGTAGCTGTCTTTTAAATCAAGGATAATCCTCGCAGCGGCAGCCGCAATAACCTGCTCATTCCCGTTGATCCAACGGATCATACTATTTATAGCCATTCTGCTTGTATCAGGGTCAGCATGACCTGTGATCGTTAAGACTAATTCCAGATAGCGGGATCTATAGGCTTCCGGAAGTGCTCCTGGCTGTTGCATTAACAGACTTTGCGGGATATCACTCTTTTCCGACGAAGCCATGGTGTGCAGAATCGTCCAGCTATGCCCGTCATCCAGAAGCTGCCTTGCTGCATGCCCTATCGCAATAATAACGTCCTTGTGTGCGTCAGGTTTGTTGAATTCGTTCATCAGCAGCGGAATGCTGTCAACGCTCCGATAAGCGCCCAATAAACGGATCGCTTCTTTTCTGACTGTGGTTTTCAACTTTTCCCGGCCCAGGAGCTCCCTCAATATCCCTGACAACATAATAGGATTAACTCTGCGGATACATCTGGGTATCGAATACATAGCTACGCGGGCTCTGTCCCCGTCCAGATGATTAAGCAACATCGGAAGTGCCTTTTCTGGTTCTTCTATAAAAGAAAATGCATGGAGAGCAGCTTCTACGAGCATAGTCTCTTCATCTTGCAAAAACTTCAGCAGGATATCCGGATTCAGGTCAGGCATTCTTCCCATTGCTTTAATAGCTCTCGTACGCTCATGCAGGCTATGTCTGGAGTCTGTAGCAATCCGCTCTAATATAGTCCCGAAGGATCGCTGCTGGCTTGGCAGCCATCTATTAAATCCATCATCAGCAGATATAGCATAGATGGTTTTGCCTGACAGAAATCTGCCTTTAATTAACGCTCCCGAAATGAAGGGCGTGAGCCATTCCTGCCGTTTATGATGCAGATGCTGGAAGACTTCATTTAATGTAATAAAAGATTTATCCAGCTTTAACAACTTTTCAATTCGCTCATCCCGCGTTTTATACGGAACCAGCCATAATCTCGCGGCCCATTTTACATTAGCATCTGATTTCGCCTTTAGTCCTTCTTTTAAGAGCTGCTGCAATTTGGGAATATTACCGGCTTTCTTTCCGAAGGAGCCGGCCATATTCATTACCAGACTATAATCCTCTTTTTGCAATGCTTTTACAGCCAGCGGGTACAGCTCTTCAAATATATGCTGTTCTATTCCCGGAGGGTAATTCTCCTCCAATAAAGGCAGCGCAAGCTGACCCGTCTGTTTAACGAGCTTGGCAATTGTGCTTAAGGCGAAGGTAAAGATGTCACTTTCAGACCGGGTTGAATTGAACCTCAGAATATTGAGTGCCAGTGCCTGAGTAGCCGCCCTGGTAGCATAAGACGTATCCCTTGCCTCAATTACACTATCTACCAGCACAGTAAGCGCCTGTACATCCTCATCCGTAAACATAGACGCTGGACTAGCGGAGAGCTCTCGCATAACGGCATTACGTACAGGATCCTGATCATTTCTAATTCTGCCGGCGTATAGAAGCGTCTCGTTCATACCTCTTCTGGAAAGAACGGTACTACGGATCAGCTGCACAAGCGCCATTGCCCGTTCGTCTGCACCAGATACAGCAGTTGCTTGTACGAGCAGCTTTCTTGATTTATCAATAGATAGAGCAGCAGTAACGCTCAGCTTTTTATCGCGGTATTCGTTAATTTTACGCAGGCCCAGCATCCGCTCCGCTTCCTTGTCACGTAACGCATGCGGCAGCTCATATAACAGGACCTCCGGAAATACAAGCTCCCCGCGTTTATCTTCCTCATAAACTGAATCAAAGATCACTTTACGTTTGGACGGGGCCATATTCTTCAGGATTTTGGCTATATGTAACGGGTAATCGGTAAGCAGTCTTGCAAGTTCAATCCATTGATCTATCGTAAAGTACTTATTCTGCTTTAAAATACTATCCGGGACCCCGGAGGCTATCAAGTCGCTGCGCGACTCACTCCGGATCAACAGCCCGTATACTGCAACCGGATGATGACGGACCAAGGTGCCCATTTGTTTTTTTAGTGCAGAAGGCAAGCGCTCTTGAGGTGCATGATTATTCGCGCAATCCAGAATCAGCTCTGCATGTGAACGGCATAGAATCTCTACAGCGGATGAAAATCTCCCCCAGACAAAACTCTTTTCCCGGGGGGCGGCTTGCTCCAGCGTTGACCGGAAATACTCCGCAACCGCTTCCGGTTGACGGCCGGCCAGCTTGCCCCAGTTGTTAACGGCATATCCGATGTTCGTCAGCCATTTGCCGGCTGTTTCCTTACGGCAAGCAGTCAGCAGAATAGCAGCCTCCTCCGCCCCCCACGAAGCATGGACGACCGGCAGTAGACGCTCCGCCGCTCCCTGACGATTTAAGAATGAAATCGAACGCAGTAATTTAAGGCGGCATTCATGCGATAATTCAGAAACCACACCCATAATATCATCATCTGCAGCTACTTTAGCCACGAGGCCGGAAGCCTGGTTTCTGATGCTGGCCTTAGGATGCTTTAGCGCTGACAAAATAACATTTGCATCCTGTGTAGCAGCAGCCCCGATTAATGCCAGCTGCGCCTCATAAACGCCTCCTTCAAGCATTGAATGGAGCAATTGAGAGTATTCAGGCGATCCCTTGTGACTGCGTCCTAGCAAGGCTATTGTATGAGCCCTACCCGAAAATCCGGCAGAATCCAGTTCTTTCAGCAGATTCTCTTTCTTCAGCAGATCTTTTTTGAACATCATAAGTTCTCCTCCTTAAAACTCGTTATTCGCTCTCCTCACTACCCCTGCAAAAACACAAAAGTCCCCTCATCAGACAGCTCATCCGAGTAAGCGAAATTAAGCCCTGTATACGCCTTAATCTCCTCCACGCGGCTGACCTTCTGCTCAGCCATGAAGCGGACCATTTCGCCCCGGGCCATTTTGGCGAAGGTGGCTTTTTCGGTTACTTTGCCATTGGCCTCTTGTCCGAATACACAAGTGACCATACGAACGTTCTCGCCCAGATAGGGGGAGATACACTTGCTGTATTCCTTGGAAGCCAGGTTCACGATGCAGTCCGTTTCGGCAAACAGCTGATCCGCCAGCTTCCGGTTCCAGAACTTGTACAGCGAGCTGAAGCCGGGTCCGGCCAGCTTGGCCTGCATTTCCAGCCGGTAAGGCACCACGCCGTCGAACGGCCGCAGCATTCCGTAGAATCCGGAGAGAATCCGCAGGTGCTCCTGCAGATATTCCAGCTCCTCCGTCTGCAGCACGCCCGGTGCCATGTACTGGTATTGCAGTCCTTCATAGGAGAATACCGCCGGCGTCAGATTCCGCTCCAGATTCATATGGGTAATCCGCTCCACATTCTGCGCAGCGATGTCGTCATTGCATTTCCAGATCTTTTTTAACTCATCATAATTCAGTTTTTGTAATGCAGCTAACAGTGTTTCCGATTCACTAATAAACTGCGGCAAATGCCGCTCCGCAAAAATATCCGTGTCGATCTTCATCTTCTTGGCAGGTGAAATAATGATTCTCATGCTACTCTCTTTTCTAGCCCCATGGCGGTAATAATGTACTCCTATCCTATCATATTTTAAGAGGCTCCTGCTCCCCTCACACATCTATCAACAGCAAAAAGCCCAAGCACCCGGCAGACAGCCGCATACTTGAGCTTTTTTCACTAAACAAATCTATTAGCCAATCGTCTTAATCACAGTATCATAAGGAGCAAGCTCCAGCGTCTGCACGCCGAACTCCGTCTCCACCGAGGTCTTCTGCGTCTCCGAGCTGTTATTGATCACAACGAGAATCTTGCTCTCCGGATAGTAAGCGCACTCTGTGTAGAGGTTATCCGTGATGTACTTGTTGTCATTCAGCTCGCCGCCCGCATAACGGATCAGGTTGAGCAGCAGTCTCGTATTCTCCAGGTTGAACTCGAAGGAAGGCAGGTAGATCCCTTTTCCTTTGCCAAAAGCGTTCGAGGACAGCGTGATTCTGCCCCCCGACTGCTGCACAACCGAAGCCGCACCATCTGTCAGATAAACGCCCTGCTTCGCTTCAATGCTTGCTCCTTCCGGCAACAGACCCAGCTCATCCTTGGCTTCAAAAGCCCACCGGCCATGCACCACTCTGGCACCTGTATCCTCATCCACACCAAGAACATGGGCCATTCTGAAGAACGTATCATATCCTTCTACTGCCGAAGGCTGGTTCACCCCGATGAACGTCCCGCCTTCATATACCCACTTGGTCAGAATGTCGACCACTTTGCTGTCGTTCCAGTGCTTGCCGCCGCTCCAGGCAGAACCTGCTGCACCTGCATTGATTACTACATCAACGTTATTCAGTACGCCTTGACGGATGTCCTCGAAGTCGATGAACTGCACTTCCACCGGCGAGCCGGACAATGCTTCATTAATATGGATCAGATCATGCATAAAGGTTTCGTGGAAATGGCCGGACAGCGTCCAGGATCTCAGCTTGCCCCAGCTGTGCAGCACCGCTACCTTGGTCTTCACCTGGTAAGGCTTGCCCTTGCTGTGCAGCTCTTTGATCTCTCTGAATTCATCGGCAATCTTCTCGATGTAGTCGCAGAAGTCCGGATATGGCTCAACCAGATGCAGATAGCCACCAAGTCCAATACGGTCAATCGGCTCGCGCAAAAGGGCGCGGCGGATGTTGATCCAGTATTTCTTTGCATCCAGCGTAGGATCTCCGCCCTCCATGAAGGTAGGAGCACCGCCCAGTCCAACCGGGAACAGGTAAGGATGCAGACGGATTTCGTGCGTGTCCACTTTGACGCCGGAGCACATCCGCGCTTCATAACCCGAGAATACACATTTGATCATGCCGTCGAATCCAAACTCCTCGAACCGGTCATTGTAAGGCTCCATGCCGACCCAGCTGTCATCGTAGAAGACATAGGCCAGCTTGCCGTGACTGTGCACAATATCAATGAGCTGTTTAGCGAAGCCAATGACAAAGTCATTAATGAACTCCATCCAATCCAGCTTGCGCTGCTCGGCCGGAATGTGGCTGACACGGTACTTTCCGCCGTTAACGAAATCCTCAGCGGTCAGGGAATAGCCGTATTTTTTGGCAAACAGGTCAAGCGCTCTTGCACTCACGGTAAAATCATATGAACCCCAGTCGGAGAACAGGTGACGGTTGCGCTCACTGCTGCCCCAGATCCATGCAAAGTTATAGAATAAGGAAGTGAACCGGACTACAGTTGTTTCTTTATGCTCCACACACCATTGTTCCATCCAGTCCAGCATATACTCCTGAGTCTCCGAGTACATCGGATCAATCTGCATCAGGTGGTCTTTGGTCCAGTTATTGGTGGTGTGGTTGTACATAGAGATCTCTTCCCAGATGCGGTAAGCCATGAAGCTGACGGTGTATTTATGCCAAGGCGTAATTCCAGTCAGCACCACATTTCCCGATTCACGGTCATAATTCCACTGCTCGCGCGGCAGCTCTTCACCCGTCGTCCGGTCGGTAACCTGCCAGTATTTGAACGCTTCTTTGGAGTCATTCACTCTGAACTGGTCAGCAAAGAAGTCCTCCATCACATAGATGGACAAGTAATCCTGCACGGCAACCTTCGGATTGGTGATCAGGAAGGTCTGCTGCAGCTTATCCTGATTTTGCGATGCCCAGGTATTATGGTCACGGATGATACAGATTGTGGAATAGATGCCGTAGCCTGCATTGATAATCTCATCAGACAGCTTGGTGCCGTCACTGTCACGGATCACATCCGCACCCCAGCGTTCAGCCAGCTCCAGTGTCAGCTTTTCGTAACCGGATTCGCCCGGCAGGGTAAAAGAGCCCTTAGTATGTTTAGTCAACTTGCTTACCTCCTATTTAATCATATCGGACAGGAAGGCAAGCGCTAAGCCTTGGCCCCAGCCCTGAATCCAGTCTTTGGGAATGTTGCAGTAGCCTTCACGGTCCTTCATCACAGCAGTGCCGCCGGATACATTGAGTACACGTCCGTCTTCACTGATGTTCTCGAGAATGCCCTTAAGCGCCTTCTGTACGTATTTGGTGTGCAGCGGATTACCGTTGTTGACCATGGCTGCCGCAATCCCTGCAGACGCAGACACTTCCTCATAGGACTCCACATCATTCAGCACCGTCCGCCAGAGGCCGTTTTCGGTCTGGACAAGCTTGAGTGCAGCCAGCTGATCACGCAGCGAACACTCCACATCCATGCATTGCGGATACAGATACCAGTCATGCAGCAGCGGCTTAACCTGTGACATCGTGTAGGCACCCCAGGCATTCGCTCTGCCCCAGTAGAATCCGCTCATGTGATCCTGCTTCACATTGTTGTAGCCGTGATACCAGAAGCCTGTGCTTGGATTTTGCAGATATTTAATATGCCAGTAATAATTGTTCAAGGCATCGTTGATCAAGGTCTGGTCGTTCAGCTTACTGCCGACACGCAGCAGGAAGAAGGCCGCCATAAACAGCGTATCCGCCCAAGCCTGCTCAGGAAAATCATTGTTCGCCGACACAGTATGCTGCAGCACGTTATCTCCGAAGCGGAGCGCGTTATTTTGCAGATAATCGACCTTGCTCATTACAATATCCCAATATTTCTGATTGCCTGTCTCTTCGTAGAGCGTAATCAGCATGTGCCCCATCGCACAGGTGTTAACCGTCCAGGTCGGCAGACCCAGCTCAATATATTCATCTGCCCAGCGGATCAGCGTATCGAGGTACTCTTTGTTGCCCGTAACCTTGTAAGCTCTCGATACCCCGTAATAAGCAACGCCGCAAGGCCAGTCCCAGGTTAAGTCCATAGCCAGTGTCTTCTTGGTAACCTTATCAATTACGCTTAAAATCAGTTCCTTGTCATAATCCAATTGCAGCATGTAAAAATCCCTCTCCTTCGCACACGCCCCCCAATGGCGCTTGAGAGCCGTCTGACAGTTTGTAAACGCTTTATAGATTCTATTGTATGATGT
The DNA here is from genome assembly GCF_038595055.1 of Paenibacillus sp. FSL R7-0345. NCBI lineage: Bacteria > Bacillati > Bacillota > Bacilli > Caryophanales > Paenibacillaceae > Paenibacillus > Paenibacillus sp. FSL R7-0345. The sequence continues at coordinate 837,698 of NZ_CP152002.1, read as the reverse complement.
ATAATGGTCATATTCTAAGCATATTCATAACAAACCTGCGCATTTTCGATCATTTATAATTCATTTCTGTAAAGTTGGGATTTCTATCCCATTCTCTTAACGCCGGCACAATGCTATCATTCTAGCTACCATAGTGTAATTTAATTACTAATCCACATACTGGAACGGGGGCCTTACGGACATGCCCAGAAAAAAGAAGCCCGTCATCGAGTACCGCCACTACAGCCTGCCTATTCAGTTCCCGGTTCTGCTGCTGAGCGGAGACCGCTGGAGAATTTCCGACATCAAATCAGAGCATCTGCATTTTCACAACCATCTGGAAATCGGCATCTGCTATTCGGACAGCGGGATCATGGAGATTAAAGGAGAGGCCGTCCCTTTTAAAGCCGGAGATATCACCTTTCTGCCGCGCTTCCTTCCCCATACCACGTACAGCTCGAAGGATTCGGCCAGCCTGTGGTCCTATCTTTTTTTCTCACCGGAGGAGCTGTTCCAGCATTCCTTCAAAAGCGCTTACACCAGCTTCGAGCCCAATCTCTGGAGGGTCCAGGGCCACAATTGTGTGCTGAGCAGGGAGCAGCATCCCAAGGTCTATTATCTGGCCACCTCCATCGTGGAGGAATTGAAGCAGCAGCGGCCGTATTATCAGGAGAGTGCTTATGGTTTATTGCAATCGCTCTATATTGAGCTGCTGAGGATTTATTCAGCGAATGAGCTGCTGGCTGAGCAGGAGAATGACCAGAGCCTGAAGGGGGATTTTGTGATCTCGCCGGCACTGGAGTATATCACGAAGCATTACATGACGCCGATTACCATCGATTTTCTGGCCGAGCTATGCCACCTGAGCACCACCCATTTCCGCAGAAAATTCCACGAAATCATGGGCACGGCCCCGCTCGATTTTCTGACCAGCACCCGCATCGAAGAAGCCTGCAAGCAGCTAAAAAGCACGGATGATTCGATCCTCTCCATCTCCGAGCAGGTCGGCTTTCATTCCATTTCCAGCTTTAACCGCTGCTTCTCCCGGCTGATGGGCGCCTCGCCCAAAGAGTGGCGCAAGGGGGCTCAGTCTGAGGCACAGTCGGCGAAGGCGTCGATCCTGGAGTTTACGGGCTGGGTGTAGTGAGGAATAATGAAGAATAAATGGATTGCTGATATGCAGGAGGAAATTGCTATCCGGAAGGCAGCGGCGAAGTTCTTTGGTGAGTCAAAAAAATGAGACTACCTCAAAAAGAAATAGACCGCCCTCACCAAAGGTAGCGGTCTATTTTTCTGCCCTATATGCCAAGCTCCTGTCTGGTATTACAAAATCTCCGTACTAAGCGTAAACCCTTCAATCACCACATCCTCATCAACCTCAATCATGATGCAGCGTTTACCCTGGTAATTAACCTGCTTAACATACCGCAGATCCTGCGGGCTGACGGAGATGGTGGCTACCTTGGTTTCGATTTTGATCGATTTGGTCGTGAATTTCGGGATCACGCTGGCTGCCTTCATCTCGTAATTCCGGTCGTCGATGATCGTTTCGAAGGCCCGCTCCACCTTTTCCGCCGTGACATCCTCTACACCGCTTACCTTCAGAACGCGTTCCACATCCTTGAAATCCAGCGTAGCCGGCTCTTCCTCACCCTGGCCGTCCTCGATAACCTGCTGGATCTGCTCATATACCTGGGCGATGGTGGTTGTATCCAGATGTTCGCCGGCAATCTCCTTCACGATGTCCTCGAAATAGGCTCTCTCTTCCATCGCTGTCACAGAAGTCTCTGCATTCAGCACCTGCTCGATGAACTGCGGGTCCGGATAATTCGATTTGCCCGTACAGTACAGCACGCGGTTAATATCGGAATAGTTGTCCGTCACACTCGGATAAAAGAATCCCTGCTCCGGTGAGCTAAGCTTCACAATCGGATCAACGATGACGTTATACTTGAACTCGCGTTCCACATAGTCGAACATGAGGTTTTTACGCTGCTGCTCCGTGGAATTCACGCTGCACAGAATAAACTGATGCGCGAACGTCTCGTTCTTCTCGCTCTCTTCGCTTTCTTCATTTCTGGCTTTGGTCGGCCGGTGGTATTGTCCGCGTACGAAGGTGATTACGGTATCTTTTTCATACTTGGTATCAGCCAGCATCCGGTCGACCAGCATCAGCATGAGGTCCTGCCACTCTTCCGGATCACCTGTGATCAGCCCCTGATGCAGCATAACCTTGGCAGGCTCCTCCACCTCATCCTGAAACTTAAGCTCGAACAGCTTGTGGTCCAGCTCGCCGGTCAGCAGTTTTTTGAAATTGCCCATATACAGCTCCTGCTTCTCCCGGTCTACAAGGCCGAACGGCAGGCGCTCCCAGTGATAAATCTCGTTCGTTTCCTTCATCACATACACGTTCAGGATATCGTACAGGCTCAGCAAGTCATGGTCCAGCTTGAACTGCTTGCGGATATGCGCTACTTCTTTTTTATTCATAATGGATTCGGGGCTCCTTAGATAAAATGTGCTTTATTCAGTATAAAGGATGCGGCCGGAAATTTCTAAGTACCTGTCGGCAAAAAAATACCCGCAGCCTATCGCTACAGGTATTCAAAGCATTCAATACTTCCTATAACCGCTCCACATACTGCTTCGCCTCGCCCAGTGACAGATTGCTATGCTGGCGGACGAGCTTGATCGCCTGAATGAGCTTACCGTCCTTCTTCATCTGGCGGACCGTGTCCAGAATCTCCTCGGGAGGAAGATACGGTGTATTAACAGCTTCCCCTCTGCGCTTTATTTCAGCGGCGGCCCGCTGCTCCTGTTCTGCTGTGAGCGGCTGATCTGCTGCAGTCTGAACAAATGCCACTTTCGGCTGCGGCCTCCTTCCGGCAATGGCACCAAGCAGCGTCCCGGCAATAGAATACAGCACCATATACTGCACGAACCGGTACAGATACAGCCATACCGTACTAAGCTCAAGCACCTCGCCATTCTGCTTCAGAATCGTTATATTATCCCTAATGGCATATTCACCAGGCGCATAGTTATTGATGTCCTGCATAACCTGCAGCTCTCCGACCGGCGAAACGATCCACTCCAGCGGTTTATTAAAAATAGGATTTCCTGACGTATCAATCATCATACTGAACAGTGTGAATACTGCAATAACATAGACAATATTATTTTTCCACGTAAACCGTTTGGCAAGCACCACAATACTAAAAATCAGCAGCAGCGTTATTCCTCTTATGTATGTATTGTGGAGATAGTATTGGAACACCACAGGCAGAACCCAGCCGAACAGGATGATGTTAACAACGGCAAACAAAAAGACAAAGAATAGAATTTTGGCGTTTTTCTTCATACCGTACTCCCCTTTCTTCAGCAATACTACACTATTACCCAAATGCTCTCTTCTTGTTATAAGAAAAGCTGGGGACACCGGGGGAAGGTAATGGAATAACTTAACTGTTGTATGAAGCGGAATAAAGATATTTATTCATCGTCTTATATTGTATATTCAGATAGAAGCTGCCTTTGGGCGTTTTCAGATACAGATTCAATCCGATTTGCTCATAGGGCCCACAGTCTAATTGAAAGTTTCCTTCATTGTCTAAGGTTACCGTCACCTCTTCCAGCATCTTACGGGGCATTTCCTGTGTCTGCATACTCACCTTGAGCGTTTGGCCGGCAAATTGAATGAATTTCCCCTTTAACGTGAGTGAATGATCTTCGTTGAATTTCGCAAAGAAGGTCCGGTCTTCAAGAGTAACCGGCTCAATATACACTTCCTTGGGAGGAAGCTCCGGCAGACTGGATGCTGGCGTTGCACTAACCGGCCGCCCCCGCAGTTCACTAAGCTTAGGACGCAAATAATAAAGAATCTGGGCAGCTTCAGCACGTGTAATCGTCTTCTCCCCCTGATAGCCCGCGAGTGAAAGCTCTGTTTCACATCTTACATAATCCTTGCCCAGCACCAGCTTCACAGCATCATTGCCTTTATAATTCAGCCCGTCTGCAGCAGCAATAATTTCTGCAATCTTTAACCGGGTGATCCGGCTATCCCTTGCGTATGGATTGGTTAATCCGCTAAGCGGAAAGTTTCGTTCCTTGGCAATAAGATACGCTGTGTCAGCCCAATGCTTACTTGCAGCAGGCCGGTAAGCTTCGATGTTGATCTTATAAGCTTTCAGCAGCATAGTCCAGAATTCAGCTTCGCTTACTGCAGCTTCAGGTTTGAAAAGCCCCTTTCCGGCTTCGGTCATGATGCCGGCCTGAAGTGCCCACTCAATTGCAGGCAGCGCTTTGTGTCCCTTAATGTCTGTCAGCTTGCCCGGGTTAGCTGCAGGGTAGGCCTTTGTTTTCCATTTAGAGTACACCTTCACCTTTACGGGTGAAGATACCCCCGCTGAAGATACCGTGAGCATGTAATCTCCTGATTTGACACCCGCTATCGTACCGTTTGCTGAGACACTCAGGCCATTCTTCTGGTTAACCGCATATTTCACTTCACTACCCGGCAGCATTTCCGTTGTCCCGTCATCATAACCGCCTTTAACATGAAGCTGGAACTGTCCACCCTCATTAATCATGATTTCCTTATACTCTGGCAGCAGTTGTGTTAGAGCATGACCCTTTCCAGTTGTAAACGACCATACCTTTTCCAGATCATCCGCAGAATCTTCTATGCGATACTTCAGCGATATGGTATACCTGTGATACCCCTTTAATACTGACTTAGGAAAAATATATAAATCATCACCTCTAGCTTCCTCATAAAAAGGAACCTCTGCTCCCGTCTCATCAGTGAGTACTGCCGTATGCGAAGTCATGTCTTTATCGGTTTTGGCAGATATAATGTAACCAGAGTATTCGGCAGCAAACTGGGCCAGCGGATCCGGAATTTCGCCGCCATAGAATCCGACAGGAACATCGGTCTGCTGATTATAGGGGTACACAGTAATCCCCACCTTGGTCTGCTGGCTCATTCCGGGACCTCCGGCATCTAATACCGCTGTCCCGCCGACGAGGGCAATTCCAATTTCGGTGTAGCCGGGATCTAAGATAATGGCACGGTGATACGCTGTATCGAGCCAGCCTTGGATAGCTGCTTTACTGCTTTTTTGGCCAAAATGCATAACCTCACCGTAGGAATATCCCCGAGAGCCTGAGCTCCAGCCGGCCGCAAGCATCCGTTCCATTGCCGACTTTCCTGTATATCCGGGTTTACCCGAAACTTCGGAGTGGGCACTAAGGCCTGGCAGATCTGCCTGATTAGCATTGTAAAATTCAGCATGCGCAATGGCTGCCCTGGTAATGGAGGCACTCAATTGCACAGGCGGAATACCGGCGCGGGCGCGCACCGCATTCAGGAAGTTTAGACCTTCCTGCTGGTCTGAGGTATACCCGGCTCCTTCTACAGATGTATCTGCCGCAGCAACCGTACCGGTTGCACCGAATATTCCTGTACTTACCATTCCGGTGAGCATGATGAAGAGAAACGTACCCTGCAGCAAGTGCACAAGCTGTCTGCGAACTGCCCGGATTCGCTTTTTTCTGACAAGTATCATAATAATCCCCCTTTTATCACTATAAATCATTCGACAGTTTTCAATATTTTTCCTTTGGTTTAATAATATTGATAATATAGACCTACATTTCTACGTTTTTAAGCATTACGTTAGACTTCAAGCAGGAGGGATTTATATACAGAAGCTATTTACGGATATCATAAGCCAAGATATTAAACCCTTTTTGGCCGGGGATGGTTACTCCAAAAAAAATCTGCACTTCTTCAAACCGCTCGAAAAGCTCTTGTACGATGACAAATGCAAGAGCAATCTTGGATTATTATATGGATAGGACTTACCTTGCGCCTCCAGAAGCAGTTCTATCTCCATCTCAAGCATGTAAAGCCGTTCCTCATAGTCTTCTTGATCAAACATATTTTATATATGCAATTCAATCATAATAAAACCCTTAAATTCTTCATGAGGCGCTATTTTGGGCTAATCTATTGAAGAATACGGTTTTTTTATATAAAAAATTATAAAAATATAAAAAATGCCGAACCCTTTTATAGGATTCCGGCATTTAAAGTATTATTTCTTCCTGATTCTTTAATCTGCTGTACCAGTTTCCATTTTTTTGATTTCAATCGATACACATTCCAGTTCACTAGTCAGAGCTAAAGTATCCACTTTTCCTGCTTTATCAATATCAATCAATCCCATACACGATGGATACCTTTTACAACTCCAAAAGGGTCTTCCGTCATAATGTCTATTTTTTATTTCAGTTTTTGTTCCACAAACCGGGCATTTTGGAATGCCTTCTTTGTAAGCAAGTTCAATCATTTTTTTCAATTGATTATAACGCTCAACTTTTCTCCAATATCCTTCTGTATCAATAACACCATATTTACTTTTCAGAGATTCATACTTCTCTTTGCTTATCAATGTTTCTGACTTCCTGAAATGAGGATTGTAAGGGTCTTCAGCATCAATTCTACTAACAAGAATTTCTTTATAATATTCACCACTTATACAGACAATTTCCTCATTAATTCTAACTCTATTAGTAGCGACAGGTGATACTTCTACAGAAATACGAACTATACCTCTAACCTTTAAACTTTCTGTATAATAATTTAACGGTATAATCAGCTACACTTCCTTTCTAAAATGTCCATCCCGTGAGCTGTGGAAGAAAGTCTTTGCTACGTAATATGGTGAACCCGCAATGAGATCACGACGTACTTAGCCAAAAGGCGCTTGAGCTCACCGTGTGAAACATAATTCAATAAATAACTTCTTCAGCAGACTTACCTAGTTTCGGCTCATTAACGATAAACGGCAGCCCAGCCTCCGACCGAAAGTTATACAAACTGGAAACAACACCTTTGTCCTGAGTGATGCTACAGTAAAAGAACTACCCAGCTTATTATTTAGCTAATAGCGCACTTCATTTTTTTACTTAGCAGTAGTGTATGTAAAAGATCAAATAATTTTGGATCAAGAATTTGTTTGGACTGGCTAAATTGTTTAAAGTTCGACCAAATACTTCGAGTCTCCTCCCTAGTTATTGGATCAAAAACAACAATTGATTTCGGATCAAATTGGTAAGCACCAGTGTAGATATCATTGAGCGGCTGCTCAAAGAAAACGATATCTTCTAAAATAGCTATGGCAATTATCTGTCCAGCATATTGGAAGAGTACCAGTGTTCCACTATCAGCTTTCATCCCTAAACTCTTGAAACGATATTCTCTGTGTTGTAAGATTCCTAGAAAAAAATTATTTTGAACGCTTTCGTAACTTGCATTGTTGAACTCTTCTTTTGACATTGGTAAGATACGAATTGTATGAAAACAATCATTTTTTTTATAATACAAGGTGCATCCCTCCAGACCTTTAGGGTAATAATTCGTTAATTGATGATAACCAACGTAACTTGTCTTTTTGTGTTTGTGGGCTTGCGTGATAATAAAGATTATTTGGAATACCAAATCCTATTTATTTTAATAATAGATGATTTTTTTAAAAAAATGTAATAATTTTGTACTAGGAAAATCATATTCCTTTCATTCAAGAAAGAGGACGTGAACATCTCACGCCCCCATCTTCTTTGCTGTCATTCATTAATGAAAATGTTTGCCTCCAGACTCTTTAAATCATTGCCCAGTCCCTCTACCGCCGCCAGCACCACCCCGGAAGCCGCCTCCACCGCCTCCACCGCGTGATTCCGTGATTTCCGTAATCTGCTCACCGTTAACTGTGACCGTGCCGCCGTTCAGTTCAGCAGTCCCATCCGCATCAAAAGCGGAAGTGGCTTCAACATCAATGGTTCCACCATTAATATAGAGGTTACCGTTTGAGTCAAACGCATCCGTATCTCCGCTGCCCATGGTTACTTTGATCGTCCCGCCGTTGACTTCAATGGACGCATTATCGCTCACTTTTGGCGTAGCGTTGATGCCGTCATCTGTCGCATACACTGTGATCTGGCCATCATTGATTATAATATTATTGCCCTCGATGCCTTCCACAGCGGTCTCAATGTTAATGGTACCGCCGTCGATTTGCACAAGATTGTTGGCCGTGATAGCATCATCCGCTGCAGTGATATTTAAAGTACCGCCTTCGATATAGATATTGCCGAGAGTGGTGTCTTCCTCGTTTTCGCTATGCAGCGCATCCTTACCGGTTTCAATCGTAACCGTTCCGTCGTTGATCAGAATAGCATCGTTCGCTTCCAATGCATCTGCTGAGGATTTTATGGTATACACGCCTCCAGTGATTTTGAGATCATCCTTGGAAGAGATGCCATTCCCTTGAGCCGATATAATATCCAGGCTGCCGGTTCCGTTCAGGGTTAAATCGGCTCTGGAGAAAATCACGGCATCCAGATTGGTCTCCCCGTCTGCCACGTAGGTTCCGGTTACCTCCATATCGTTGTCACTGTCAGTCGAGGTAACGAATACTTTATCTGCTGCTTTTACATAAATGGCTGGTGCGTCATCGTTAGTTATACTGACACCGTCAAGGACGATTTGTACCTTTGCTTCCTCAGCTGCATCGACCACCACCGTTACATTTTCCACATCACCGCTTAGTACATATACACCTTCCTCGCTCAGGGTCACATCCTGATTGCTTACCAGATTCATCCGGGTGGCAGCTGTCAGATCCGCCGTCTGCTCCAGATCGCGGTCACTGAATAGTGCTGATGTGTCTGCAGCCGTAGTTGTTCCGGTTGTTCCGGTTGTTGCAGCGCCTTCAGTTGCATCTCCTGTTGACGTTGTGCCGGATGACGCGGTAGAGCTTGCAGCTTGCGTTGCTACTGCCTGTGTACTTGTAACTACTGCAGCGCTATTGTCCTGTGCATTAGAGCACCCTACGACAGATAAACTTAGCAATGCGGCAAACGTTAGGACCTTTATGCTGATAAATTGGTTATTTTTCATGAATGAACACTCCTTGTATAATTGGTTGCAAATCCTTTTTGTTATTTACAAAAGCTTATTGCTCCCTGGCTTACACAAAGAATAACTTACATACCTTTAACCAAACTTAAACGGAAAGCTCACCAATTCCCAGAATCTCTGCGTTCCCCCGAGTACAGCGCGGTGAGTGCGTTACGTTTCATTCTTTTTTCAGCGGTTTGTCAAACATATGATCAGCTTCCCTTATGCAAACGCAAAAAAAAGAGGATATCCAACAGCCCATGAATCAGCTGCCGGGACATCCCCTTGCCTTTGTCACACTTCATCCATAGCTTCTGTCCAGCGCAGCTCTTATCCCTCTGCGTTGTTACAGCTTGCCCGCCGCCTTCACTTTCACCAGCAGCGCATTGCCCGGCAGATAGGCAATCGGAATATCCTCGACGGATACGATTTGCACTGTTTCCGCGTTCGCTCCGGCAGCGGCCGCCTCATCTATGGCGCGCTGCTTCGCATCCTGAATGACGTCGTCGTACTTCCAGTCATCCAGCGAATAGATGCGCTCCGACTCACCGCTTACCTCTCCGAGCGCAGCGCCAATGGCATTCGCCGCATCATAATGGTCCGGCCGGATGATCCGGCGCGCCCCGGCCAGATGATCCGGCACCAAAATGCTGCCGCCGCCGACCAGAATCACATCCACCTCATCGGCGCTGGTCTTCATCCGGTCGATGGCATCCTCCAGGGCCCGCTGCATCACTTCATCCGCTTCACGACATACCGCCTCATCAAGCACAGCAGCGTCCGTACCCGGCCATACGGCGCGGCCTAACTTGACGGCTACGTCGGTAGTCGTCAGCGTATCGCCGCCGAAGATGCGGCCCCGCTTCGTCAGCCCATAGCCGACGCTGTCCGGGCCGACCGTCACCCTGCCCGCGCCGTCAAGCCGGACAATCGTTCCGCCACCCAGGCCGATCGACAAAATATCCGGCATCCGGAAATTTGTACGGATGCCGCCCAGCTCAACCGCTGCCGAAGACTGGCGCGGGAAGCCCTGCACAAGCACGCCGATATCCGTCGTCGTGCCGCCGATATCGACGACCAGCGCGTCGCTCAGTCCCGACAGATGCGCCGCCCCCCGGATCGAATTCGTCGGCCCGCAGGCGATGGTCAGAATCGGATAACGGAGCGCATACTCGCTTTTCATCAACGTACCGTCGTTCTGGCAGATATACAGCTGCGCATCAATGCCGAAACCGTTCAGCGCTTCCTCGAAGCCATGCACAACGCCTGCAATGACTTGCAGCAGAGCCGCGTTCAGCACGGAGGCGTTCTCCCGCTCCAGCAGCCCGATGGTGCCGATCTCACTGGAGAAGGTGACGGGCATGTCCGGCCCAAGTACCTCGCGGACGATGTCTCCGGCCAGCTTCTCCTGCGCCCGGTTTACAGGAGCAAATACTCCGCATACCGCCACCGCATCGACTTCGCCGGCCATCCGGCGGCACAGTGCGGTAATTTCCACGGCTTCCGGCTTCGCAATCATCCGGCCGTCATATTCATAGCCCCCGGCGGCAATATAGCTATGCGGTCCAACCGCAGCACGCAGCGATTCGTCCCAGTCGGCAAGCGGCGGAACCGCAGTTGTCGCCGGAGCGCCGATGCGGATCAGGCCGACGCGGCCAAGATGCTTACGCTCGACGATGGCATTCGTGCAATGCGTGGTACCAAGCATCGCGTAGCGGATATCCCCAGCATCCACGCCGCTTTCCTGCAGCAGCCGGCGAACCGCCTCGACGATACCTTCATTGACATCGGCTGTCGTGTGCACCTTCACCTTGTGGACACAGCGCAAGCCCGAATCCAGCAGTGCGGCATCCGTATTCGTGCCACCCACATCAATCCCGATGCGGTAAACCTCTCTCTTGTCAGCAACAGAAGTATTATTCACTGTACTATTCATTCCGCTGCACCTCCCTTCGAAGCCAGCGTCTCAATCGGCACATAGTCGAAGTCATAACCGAAGTAGCGCGGGCCTGCCGTCTCAATCCCTTTGTCCGTGCGCCATTTGGCATCACAAGGGAAGCCTGCCGCGATCACCCGGGCCCCGTACTTTAAGTTCTCCGTCGTCACCGGCATGCCCGTGTCCTGATCCAGCAGTGCAATCAGATCGGGTGTAATGGCCAGCGGCTGATCTTCCACGGTTGCGAGCAGGAATTCGTTCTGGAAAAACAGCTTCATCAGCTGCCCCTTATCCTTACCGGTTCCTTCAAATACGGCTTCGCCGCGTGTGAACCCGCCGTCCATCCGGCGGCGGATGTCCACGGCCTTGCCCTGGAATAACGCATGACCGTCCAGTTGCGCCAGCAGCTCGCGGACCGGATTCAGCTTCTGCTGCTTCGCTTCAAACAGCGTACGGCCAATTTCATAGGCCAGTGTCAGCGTACCGCCGATCGCACTGCACTTCGCCTGTGCGCCGGATAACGGATAATCGCAGATGGAGGCAGAGCCGCCCATCTCTACAGTCAGGGCGCGTGCCAGCCGCTCCTCCCATACGCCGTCAATCGTATGCAGCAGCGCGGTGTTGCCGCGCTCATCCGCCATCGTTACCGGGCTGCAGGCGATGCCTTCCAGATGGAACGTCACCATCTGCGACTCCGGAAAAGCCCGCCCCATCGCATCGGCATCGACGAGCGGGATCCCCCGCTCCGCCGCCGCAAGAACCGGAACCAGCGAATTGCCGCCGCCGACCTCGATCGGCATGACCGCAGTCACCTTGCGGCCGAGCTCTTTTTCCATCAGATCCAGCGGCCTCGTCAGCTGCTCAGCCGAAGGGATTTTTTCCTGCATTACCGTCGGAGCTCCAATCATCGATACCGGCACAATGAGGCCTTCGTCGTCCAGCTCCTCAAGCTGTACTATTGGTACCGGACCATGCTTGCGGATCGCCTCCAGCGCCATCAGCTTGCCGACATGAGGATCACCCCCGCCGCCCGTTCCGAGCACAGCAGCGCCTACCGCGATATATTCAACTGCCCGTTCATCCAAGCTTGTTAGTCTATCTGTCTTATTCATGATGTCATCCTTTCTTAACGGCCCACTTGCCAATCAATGCCTGCAAAATAAATGCAATCAGGAAGCTGTCGAGCGCCGGAACCTGCGTAACCCGGAAGAGACCGAGTCCGTCCGGACCCGCAGTTGTCATGAGCCCGAAGAAGGAGGCTAATATCCATACTGCGATCGAGCGGATAATCCAGTTCCGGTTGCTGTCCAGCCCCTCAAACGAGAACCTGTTGCGGTCGACCAGCAAATACTCGGCCGTGTAAATCCCGCCAAGCGGGGCAACAAGCATAGTAATATAGGTCAGGAACGTCAGAAAACGGTCATATATGCCAAAGTAAGCGAGCACCGTCGCAAGCAAGCCTGCAACAATCGTAATTACCGGTTTGGGTATCCGTTTAAATACAACGGAGAAGCCAAGCCCTGCGGAATACAGATTGCTCGTATTGGTGGTCCATTGCGCCAGGGTCAGCACGATAATCGCCGGAATGCCCAGTCCCAGCGTCAGAAAAATTCCCGTCAAATCGCTGGAATTCATCGAGCGGGACAAGAAAATCGCGATGATGGTCATAAAGCTGTTGCCGACAAAGAAGCCGATAAACGCTGCCGATATGGCATGCTTAGGCGTTTTGGCCCAACGGGCGATGTCGGGAGACAACGCTGTACCGAGTACAAAGATACCGATAACCAGTGAGATTGCCGTTCCCATCGGCAGTGCTTCACCTTCAAATGGCGACCAGACGGTACTGCCGCCTTCACCGCGAAGCGCCATCACAAGCGCGATGATAATAAATACGACCAGCAGCGGCACCGACCAGACGCTCAATTTTTCAATTGCCCGGTAGCCCCAGACCGCCGTAGACATCATGAGCAGCCCGCCGATGACAGACAATACCCCCAGAGACCAGTGCCAATCCAGCAGCTCGCTTAGCGCCGTCTGAAAATTAGAGGCAAAGAAGCCGACCTGTACGCCGAACCAGCCCAGCGATGAAATCCCAAGAATCACGGAGACGATCAGCGCTCCTCTATTGCCGAACAAAAAACGGCTTAGCATCGCTGTAGAGAGGCCGGTTTTGGCCCCGACATAAGCGCAAACTGCCCCGATGATTCCCAGAATGACCGAGCCCGCGATGACTGCAGTAAGCGAATCTCCGATGCTCATTCCCGCACCAAGCTGTGCGCCCAGGAACATCGCGGATAAATCAATACCGATAGCAATCCAGACGAGCGCCATGGACAACCAGGATTTGCGCAAATGCTGCGGCACGGGCTCTCTTTCGTAATCTTCTATCTTTGTTTCGTTACTCATTTCCTAACCTCTGCTTTCTGTCCAGTCTTGTTGTTTGCTAAGCTTTGACCGCTCTCCAGAACATGTCAAAAGCATGCTGCTGTTTCCGTTCGAACAGCTCCGGCGACTTATAGTAGTAATATTGAATCCCCAGCCCGTCCATTAATGCGAGGTAAGCATCCACAAGCGTCTCAACCTGAACCTCCGCCAATTCGCCGCGCTCCAGCCCTTCCAGCATAATGCCGCGGACAATGCCGCCCAACAGCAGGTCAGAACGCTCGAAGGCCTCCTGCATCCGGTCCAGCAAGAAATCGGGCGGGAATACCAGATACCTGAAGGTAAATACGGCGAGCTCCTGCTTGTTCTGGTGAAAATCATACTGGCGGAGCAGCAGTGCATGCAGCTTATTCTCCGTGCTCATCCCTTCGCTGCTGTCCGTCAAAGCCTGGATAAACTCGTTGTAGGAGCTCATGGATTCTTCAAAGACCGCCATGAACAGATCTTCCTTACCCGCAAAAAAAGCATAGATTGCCGGTGTTTTGACACCGACCTCCTTCGCAATTTCCGATAATGCCGTCCCGTCGTAGCCCTTCTCACCGAACAGCCTCAGCGCAGCTTCTTTCAGCTTCGTTCTGGTCATGGTCAACCTCTTTTCTTGATTTTAATTAACGTTAATTAAGTAGATTATACAGCTTTCTGCATAAAAATCAATCCATTTTCAGAAGAACAGGTTCAGCATCAGCCCATAATCCGGCTCATTCAGGGACAGGAGCTAAATCGAGGCGGCAATCAGACACAGCACTTTCTTGGTCATCGCAGTGTGTTAGAAGTGAAACAGCAGAGCAGCGCTTCACCAGCTAAGGTAGAAGCGCTGCTCTGCTGTTGTTTTAAAGTTGTCAGTTCCAGGCCGTAAGGTCGGTGGATCTGCAGTGCCGGGCATCCTCCTCCGTTACCTTTAGATTGCCGGCTGAATTTTCTTGGTAGGCTGCGGACCAGGACCATTTTTAGCCCAATAAATAACGTAGTAAATAGTGCTGTTATAGTAGACGGTCGGTGCATAGTTTACATTCTGGAAGGAACTTTCATTACTCCAATTCTTATATCCAGGAGAAGCATAGTTCCAGCGCATAGGCTGGTTTCCCGCCGGTTTATGCGTCCAGTCACTGCCTGAAGTATCGCCCTTCATAAAATGATAATCATTGCTTCCTTTACGGACCGCAACTACCCGCTCGTAATAAGCAAGGGAGCCAGGCTTCGCCGTTGTTTTGTAACCCCAATAACCGAGCGCATCGAGGTCGCTTACTGTTAAATCCGCTAATTCTGAAACACTCATGCTTACAGAAAAGCTTTTGCCGGAGTGGTAGCCCGGGTCCTTAAATACTTGCTGGCCAATCGCATATCCGTAGCAGTTATAATATCTGTAGTCATTCGACCAGGTCCCGATTGCGGTACTATCCTGCAGCGTATAGCCGGCCAGGGCAGAGAAACTTCTTGCAGCAATGCCGGGAGCAGCGGTGACATCTAATATATTTTGCGCCAATTCAACCATCTTCGTATAACTGTACGGGATATGATCAGCGGTAATTGCCCCGCTCTCAATACCTGTAACGATCTCTTTGGCCGCATTACGTGTGAATTCATCGTCTTCCAGGCCTTCCGGTATCTGGAGTCCGTTCTCAAGCAGTGTGTCCAGCATATCTTCTCCGCTTAACTGCGTCAGCTGCTCCACAGCAACCGTACTGCCTTCGGCCCCCACTGCAGGTGCCGGTGCAACCATTGTATGTAACAGAAAGAATGCCATTACCAAAGAAAACGCTTTAGTGATTTTCTTCAAAAGGTTCCCTCCTACTTATATTCTCAGCAGACGGCCTCTAGTATTCCGCCAAAATCTCAGAAACTATTTCACCTCCCGGCTATAAGTATACACTGAATAGGAACACTTGTAATAGTTATCACTAATTATCTATTATTTGGAATATTTGGAATCCGGTTCACATTTAACAGAATCGACTCTATCTCTGCCGCAGGCATAGGCTTATAAAAGAAATACCCCTGGATCTCATCACACTTATTCTTGTTAAAAAAAGCAAACTGCTCTTCGGTTTCAACGCCTTCGGCGATCACACTCAGCTTCAAGTTTCTGGCCAGCTGAATGATGGTCTTGGCTATAGCTTCATCATCGTTCCCTGTTGCAATGCCGCGTACAAACTGCATGTCAATTTTAATGCGGTCAACAGGCATTGTCTTTAATCTACTTAAAGAAGAATACTCGGATCCAAAATCATCAATAGAGATGCTGACCCCCAGCTTCTTCAGCTCATGAAGCACCTCGACAATATAGTCTTCTCCATCAGCTGCAGTACTTTCCGTAATCTCCAGTTCCAGATGCTTCGCTTCCAGGCCTGTTTCACTAAGGGTTCTATCAATAATACCAAGCAGGTTCCGGTCCTGGAACTGAACAATCGACAGGTTTACTGCCATGCGTATATCCGCCACCCCCAGCGACTGCCACTGCTTCATCTGCCGGCACGCAGTCTCAAGCACCCACTGGCCAATCGGAAGGATCTGTCCGGTCTGTTCAGCCAAGGGAATAAAGGTAGCCGGGGAAATCATCCCAAGCTCCGGATTATTCCAGCGCACCAGCGCTTCCAGACCCACAATTTCTTTCGTTTGTACACTCACCTGGGGCTGATAGTAAAGAACAAATTCATTTCTTTCCAGCGCCCTGTACAGGCTTTTCGTGAGCTTTGTTTTCTTCAATACTTGTTCCTTCATGGCTGATGAGCATAAGGTGTACTGATTTTTTCCTTTTTCTTTTGCAGCGTACATCGCCAGATCAGCATTCCGGATCAGTTCTTCCGTACTTTCACCATCTCCGGGATAGACCGCGATCCCCGCACTGGCCGTAATGAAGAATTCCTGGCCTTTGACAATCACGGGCTGGGCAATCGACTTAATGATGCTTTCAGCCATTTCCCCAATGTCTTCTATCCGCTCTATACCGGCCAGCTTGATCAGAAATTCATCTCCGCCGAAACGCGATACCATATCCTGCTCACGTAGACACCCGGATATTCTGCTGGTCACCTGTTTAAGCATCTCGTCTCCGCCGAGGTGGCCTATCGTGTCATTAACGATTTTAAAGGAATCCAGGTCTATGAAAAGAACACCAATATGCTTGCCGGTTCCCCCGGCTAATTGAATCGTCGCTTCCAGCTCTTTTTTAAATAACGTATGGTTTGGGAACCCGGTCAGCGCATCATAATAAGCCATGTAGCTGATTTCCCGTTCGGATTGCACTTTTACCAGCGCATCTGACAATAGATTGGCGAGAATTCGCAGCAGCTCCTGCTGATTCTGGCCGAAGGTTCTGGCCGCCTTGACGGATGCGAAGAATAACAGGCCCAGGAGTTTACCTTTATTTCTTACCGCAATGGAGATCAGCGACTTCATCTTATGAGAGTTAAGTATCTCTTGTTCTGCTCCGGCTTCCGGCGGCAGCATGTCCACATCCGCTACCTTTACCAGGTCATTGTGTACGATCTCGTTCATCCACCAGGGGAAGGCACCGCCGTTCAACCCTGGAATAAGGTCAGCCGCAGGTTCAATTCCCGCATTGCACCATTCATACGTTTTTTGCTGATCCGCCAAGGAAATATAAAAAGCCCGGTCTACTTGAAAATGCTCACCGCACAGCTCCAACAGCCCGTTGATTTTTTCATCCAGGTCCGATTCAGATACCTTAACAAAATCACCGGATATTTGAGCAACCATTTTCTGAAACCTGATTTGAGCTTCATTATCTTCAAGACGCTGGATATACACCCGGTTAACAAAATAGGCCAGCCAAAGGGTGATGCCCAGAATGCCGATTCTGGCCACATAATCCGAACCATCCACCTGGACCATCGCTTCCGGCATCCTCACCCAAATATAGATTTGTGTAATTAGAATAGGTATCCCTATCCAGAAGATCATTAACCGTTTATTGAAAAGAACCGACAGCATCACAATAATGAACGGTGCCGCCCATGCGGTAACACTTGCAGTATCGATAAAGTTAACGGCAATCAGAAGGATCGACGCCAGCATGATGAAAACAAAAACGCCTTCTTTAACATCCGCCTTAATCGGTATATGTTTAATAATCGTCAATAGTAATCCGGTGACAAAAAAGAAAAGACTGAATAACAGAATAAAGCTGAACCGGGGAGCCTGCTGGTTAAAAAAGTACTGCGAAACAAAATTCAGCATTCCGCCAATAACATAGACAAAGGACATAATATTAATAAATCTGTTCATGTTCACAGCACTTAATATTTTACCGGGTTCAGCCCGGCCGCTTTTTCCCAGACTCATGAGACCATACCGCTTAATCGCATAGAACATAGCTGTTGTCGGTAACAGCACAATGACTGGCGCCAGCTGAGGAACCTTAACCGATGCGAATGTATTCAGGATTACATCTGTTACAGTCCCGGTGATCATAGCCATAGTATAGGAGAACATAAAGAGATAGCCCTGCTTCTTCTTTAGCGGGTCTTTCGATCTTCTCCCCCAATTCCAGAGCAGCAGCAAGCCCGCAGTGGTAAAACAAATATAATACAGGTTGAAATACAAATCGCCCCAGCTGTTCGCCGAAACATTAACCCATCCCGTTGCAGTATAGATCAGCTTGTACTGTTCCTTCGCGGCACTGCTATAACCAAAAGCATAGACGTTCACTACGGCCGGAAGGTATAAGAGCACATACGCCCATCTGTTTTTCAGGATCTTAGCTCTTTCAGTCAAAATAAGAAAAAAATGCAGCAGTAAGCTGTACACCGTTCCATAACCAAGCGAAGACAACCTGCGCCACAAGATAGCTGTCTCATAATCCGGTGCAGAATTGGTAATCGAAAAACAAAAGGCCCATATGGAAAGAGACAGGCAGGCTACACAATAGAGCCGGTTCAGCTTGCTGCCTGTATTAAGGGACAGAATATACATCCCAAGAATGAAATAAAGCGCGAACGCAATAAATAACACTAAAGAAAAAAGATAAGCTAACGCCATGACGGCCCCTCCATGATTCCTGGTAGATTATGTATAGTTGAGAGAAACCTCACATTGATACGATATACCTATATTTCGGCAGAAATGCGAAGTTCTATTAGTGGTAATTTCATACGAAAGACCCCTCCATTTAAGGAAGGGTCATAACGCTGATTATTCTTATGATTGGTCACAGAGAACTCACAAAAACGCGCCAAAATAAAATGCCGCCGCCTCCTGGGAGTACCCGTCATCCCCCTGCCACTCCGCCATAGCGTTGTAATCAGAGCTCCCGCCTCTGCGCTTACGTGGAGCATCACCCGGCACCAGCAGTCCGGCATACCCCCAGATCTCCATCAGCACATCCCGTTCATTCTTACTGGAGGGAACCACGTCCTTCCACCGCTTCTCCAGCATCCGCGCACCATCATAGTCAGCACAAGCCCGAACGGCTTCGAGCATTCCGGTGAGTATGGCAGCATCCTCGGCGGTACTCTCGTAAGACTCTTCCTTACTGAATAACTCAAGATCCAGCCAGCAATATAAAAGCCAGTTCAGACGTATCCCGCCCCATTTGACCCGTTCGAAATTCAGCACATTCAAATCTTCATTTATATAGTCCCGGTCTGACATTAGTCCGTGAAAGTTGCAATCCCCGCAGCTGCTATAATTCGGCCGTACTGCACTCCGCTGCTCATAGATATGTATAGGCAGACGCGAAGTAAGAGCCCAGCTGGAGAGAGCACTGCGCAGATGGACTTTTTTCGTAGACAGACTGTGCAGGAACGCAGCGGCTACCCGCTCCTTAGTAATCGTCTGATGCAGCTCATGCAGCCGTAAGATGATCTCATCGTGAGTAATCGTTACAGGATCGAACATCAATCCTTTGCTCTTGGCATACTCGAAATCCTCCCCGGCAAAAGCCCCCCGGGTACTCCTCCAGCCGGCTGATGTCCAGAAGGAGTTCATTAGAATCTTTTTCGCTTTTTTGTCCATGGGTTCACTTCCCTCCGTTTGGCTTAGTCGGCTATGCACGCTTAGTTCTATACTAGCTATTATATTACCTGCATGCAAAACACCCGGCTCACCCGAGGCACCGGCCCTGTTCATTCTCTATCAGACAAAGAAAATAGACCGCCTGGTAGCGGTCTACTTATTCACGCTGATCAGCGAGCTTAACCGCTCCAGAAGGTCACCGCCGCCTGTTACCGAGATAGAGCCGATTTTGTCGCAGATCTTCTCCAGGAATTCCAGCTCCTTCAGCCGGAACAGCGTCTGATTCTCGTCCATCAGCTTCGCCGTATTGAGCAGACTGCGCGTTGAGGCCGTCTCTTCCCGGCGGGTGATCAGGTTGGCCTGCGCCTTCTTTTCTGCGAGCAGGACGGTGTTCAGGATCTCCTTCATTTCCCCCGGTAGAATGACATCCTTCACGCCTGCCCCGAGGAAACGCACTCCGAACTCTTCTTCCTTATCCTTAATCCGGGATAGGATGAAGGATGCAACATCCTCTTTGCGTTTCAGCAGATCATCCAGTTTCAGCGTCCCGACATATTCCCGGAGCAGCAGCTGAAGCTGGATGTGGATCTGCTCGTCAAAAGCCTTCAGCTCCAGCACACGCTGCGGATTCACAATCTTGTACTGGCATACAAAGTTCAGGCGCAGCGTAACCTTATCCTCCGTCATCATCTCCTGGCCGATCAGATCCATCTGCTGCTGCCTCAGATCGACCGTCTTCACCACCACCGAGACCGGCCCCTTCCAGAAATAATACTTACCAGGCGTCAGCTCCCGCTGGAGCGTATGATCATAGAACAGGAAGCCCAGCTCATAGCTGGCAATTTCACTCGACTGCACACATGGAGTAAGCTTCGCTATAATCGAGCGGTCGATCCCAGCCGGGAGCTCCGGCTGCCGGATATCCGTGTGGACAAAGGTCTGCTTTTTCAGCAGGTTCCAATAGGCATACACCCCCGGCTTCAGCAGCTGTGCAAATTGACCATCCTCATAGCGCAAGACAATCTCATGATCTTGCACAGTTACGACATCGAGCTCCCGCAGGAGTTCTTCATCCTGTAAAAATAGCTGCAGGTCTTTACCCTCCACCGCGAACGGTTTGCCAATATTGAGCACCACCACCGTATGCTGCGACCACGAGAAGTAACGGTAGGTTCCCGGAAGCAGCCGCTTCACATAACTTCCCTTATGAAAGAGCAGACCGCGCTGGTCCGCTTGAATCGTGATTGGTTTTAACATAGTTATACCCCCTTCATGTGTGACCAATGTATGACAGAACCCCGCTGCGTTCCGGCGGAACCTCGTTTGAGACAGTCGGTCTGCCGGGAGGTCCGGAAGAACATTGTGATTCAAAAGCTAAACCCTGCTTCAGCCAGCCTTCGTATCCTTCTGTTCTTGCCAGCCTTCCCTGCTGCCGTACCATCGGTATCCACGGATTGCAAAGCCTTTCCGCAGTGCGCTGTACCAGCCGCCAGAGATTCTGCCCCTTGGTCTCCTTCATTCAAAATACGCTTGAATTTGTCGCTCGATGGAAATCGAGTACTGTACCAAATATCGCTCCCAAGGCGATTGGGGATTCGAACCCCTGGTGGATTCTTACCGAAACGAACCGTACAGGATACCGTAACATACATGCCGGCACTGCGGGATCTTCTTGAGATCCCCGCCTCGTTCCGCCCGCCCGGATAAGAACCTAATGTATGATGAACGCGCCCGGCGTTATCAACTTGCTAAGCGTTAAAGCTGCTGCTTACAGGTTCTATCATCGCTGAAATCAGGCGGAACGAACATGGCGGAAGTATTACGACGGGAGAAAAAATTTCCAGAGGGGGAGTTTGGGAGGTATAGAAAAAGCTCAAGGGCAGGGGGCTGCGCTTGAGCTCTTTTTAAAGTACTGCTTCGGTATATGTGAAATGAAAGGATAAAGGCCATACAATTGCCATTACTCAATGACTCCTTGCTTTTGCTCTCTACGCTCAAAATGATGATGCAGCCTGTAAAGGCAAATTTCTTGCGTCCAACGGTATAAAATAGAGCGATGCTCAGGAGCCGGCTCCATTCTCGGGCTAAACAGCCCATCCTCGAATTGGGTCATACTGCCTTTGGCTGAATTGTCAGCGAACGTACGTTTAGGATCTGAATAGTTCAAGTCTATATGCTATTATAATCCGTGATTGTCAATATAATAACGCATTACTTTTTTCAACGAATCATATAACTGCAACGCATTTTCCTTATCAACGAGAGGCATCGGAATATTATTCTTTTCTTGTAGAGCGGTAAAATGCAGTACTGTATTAGCCTTACTTTTAATATTGTACATCGCATTATCAATCAATTTTGGACGATCATTTCTTGTTAACCCCATTAATTTATCCAGTTCAATTGCATTGCCGTTTGGATATGTAATTTCTCTTCTTAATTTTAAGAATAGTTTTTTCATTATCACCTCAAGTACAACACGCATATGACTTAGAGCACTAGGAGGATCAACTGTAATAACAGATTTAATAGACGAGATACGTTGAGCAATAACATTTTTAGTCTCTAAATCTCTAATCCTTTGAATCAATTGTTCTATGTCATCCTTTGGTTGATGTTGTACTATAGAAAGTTTCTCTTCTAATTTAAATTCATCAAAAATATTCTCAAATAGTTCCATATAGTCATTAATAAGTTGTTGATTTAAAACAATATTTTTAGTTTCGTATGGGTTTTCAATCCCCTTACATAAATTATCATCAACGACGCCTAACTCGGCAAATAATTCCCCCATAGTTTGGTAATAAGAATATTCGTGACTAAATTGCATCTTTACTGCATAATCATTTAGTAATTCAAACTCCTCCCCCATTCTTTCCATTTCATCTTCAATATATTGATCTTCGTCAGCATCCATTTCCTCATCGCTTTTTTCCTGAGTAACAAATTTATCTAAAAAGTAACGAAAGCTTTCAATAAACCCCTCTTCTAATTCCAGAGGTAAATTAATTGTTAAAATAGACACTACTTCTTTCATCAGCAGCAATTTAGGCTCTTGTCCATTAGAATCAAAGTGATACGGATGATCAAATTTCATTTTGAGCTCATGAATGTAACATTCTAAATAAAGTGCATCAAAATCAGTTAAGATTGAGTAATTACCCATCTGCTCAATAGTCCCCATAAATTCCTGATAAAATACAGGGAAATAGCTTTTAGGGATCATGATTTCATACACAATAGATATATCTGATTGGTCATATATGCGATGCAAATATTTATAGTCAAGATAAGTAATTAAATCTTTATCCTCTCTCTCTAATCTTAATGAAATGGGAGTTTTATAATGTAATGGAAGAACCAAAGGTTCTATCTCAGGAATATTATCATCTAATTTATATATATCGCTTTCAATTAGAATATTAAGAATTTGCCCATCAGGTAGTATCACAGAAATTCGGTCATGCTTTACAGTAATAGGAAACCATTCACGAATAAGCTCTCCATACCAATCTCCATTATCCACATGAAGTGCATACACGACCAGATAAAAAATCCCCTGAGAATATCCTTCCTCTAATAAAACCTTCCCAAGATTAAAATATAATTGAGGTGTTTTTATTACACTTAAAGATTCTTCAACTACTTTAATAAATAAATTGATTGCTTCCTCTTTTTTATTATCAGAATACAAATGTATAGCATCTCTACTCTGTTCTAAACGCTCTTCAATCGGTCCAAAGTAATTACTTTTGTTGTAATGAATTCTGTCTAATTTTGTTCTGTCCCGCTCTCTTCTTTTCTCATACAAATGTTCGAATGGATGTTTGGGTTCAGAAAGCTCGAATCCTTCATAATTAGTTTTTAATGCCAAGCGTGGAACTTTTAAAGATACTCGATTATTTTTTCGATCGCAATATCGACGAGCTTCTTTTTCCAATAGCGCCATTTCGTTTGCAATTCTAATCGATTGAATCACAATCTTGCCCCCCTACTAGCATTATTCCCATTCCATTACAGCCACTGCTTAGATATATGCAAAATCTTAAGCGATAGATCTATAACAAACATACTGTAATTGATTAAAAGATGAAAGTTAGTTGCACATTGAATCTTATATGTTATTGGAAACTATATATTCCGAACCTCCACAACCCGCCCCAAATCCACATACTCCTCATGATCCAGCTTCACCTGCACTCTGCCCTTACGGCGCTTCTCCCGCCATTCCCGCAGTGCTTCCTCTGTTTCCAGACGGAGCTCGGCAAGCTCCAGGGCCCGGTCCAGGATGTACTTACTGGTGTAGAGCACCGTATAAATCCCTTGTCCGCCAAGCGCAATAGAAGCGGCCAAGGGCTTCCATTCCTCAACCGTAAAGCGCACATACAGATCCTCCTCCGTACCCGGCCGACAAGGGACTTCCGTAATCTCCTTACGCCGCAGCACCTTCCAATCCGCTACCTTTCCTACCCAGTGGATGCCTGTTTTTGCAGGATCAACGAACTTTTTGCGGGATTGGCACATGGCTACGTATTCGATTTGGGTGAGTATTTTGTGACTGGCAAGGTTCTTTAACGGCATATGGTAAAAAGCTTTCCGAACCGCCACCCCCACCTGCTCCGGCCCCCGGACAGAGCCAACCAGCACATTTTTGCCCGCAAGCTGATCCGCATAATACTCTCTCGTGCCGCGTGGACGTGTGGACCGCTCGTAAGCTTTTTCCGGACTGTCCCGGATAATCTCGTCCAGGAAGTGCTCCACCAGGCTGGTGGCATTCGGCAGAAACGGCAGGGCGCCAATGTTCAGCAGCTCAATGCTTTTATAGAAACGGTGGTCCTTGAACCGCTCCTCGTCAGGATAGGGAAACAGCACATACGCCCCGAACATGCTACGCTCGTACTCCCCAGAGCTTTTCTCCTGATACACAATCGCGTCCCGATAACGGTGCATCGTATTAATATCGTCTTCTTCAGGCCCAGGTTGTTCATACTTCTTGTGGTAAGGAGTACCTTCGTAAGCAGGGTTCAAACGATATTTAGCGTCAAAAACATACTTATACTCCTTAATCTGTCCAGCATCCTTCTTCTTCAGGGTTAGTACATTATCCGGGCGTTGACTTAGCGTTGGCGTCTTGTCCGTCCCAGGAATCGCATTATAGTACAGGATGAATTGCTCCCCGTTCACCGGGTTCTCATAGACCATCTTTGCGCTCTGCGAGCGGTCCAGCGTCACAAAAATCCCGTTCCGGTTCACCTTAATAATATCCTGCTTCACCAGCTTGTACTTCTGCCCCAGCAGCTGATTGAGCTTGAGGAAACACCAATATTCATAGAGCTGAGCGACATCCTTCATGGATAGGCGGAACAGGTCACTTTGAATAGACAGGCCTTTGAGCAGCATGAGATAACAGCGATAGACCTCACGGTACCCGGGCGCCATCTGCAGCACCAGCGTAACGGACATCTGCTTCAGCACCCCAGCCTCACGCAAAAAATCCATCTTAAGCACTCGCTCAATTTGCGTAAGCATCGAATCCAGCCTTTTGATCAGCAGAGGATCTGCGGTCCGGCTTTTCGTCTTCCAGCGGGTTTTGAGCTCCTTCAGCTTGCCATGAATACGTTCCAGCATCCAGCGGATGAAGCGGTTCTCGTTCGTATCATAGGCGAGGCGCTTCCGCGTCTCCATTAGATGTGTGGCTGCGTAGCTCCGATTGCCGATGGTGATGAATCCATGGTTCATGTCTTCTCTTAACCGTTCCGGGTGCTTCGCGAGCTCACGGATGTTCTCTCTTCCGGCCTTTTTGACCCGATTGGCATCCACCAGCCGGCGATCCTGGAGCAGCGCATAATTAGGATTTTTGTTGATCCGCTCAACGGCATCCAGAAGCTGTCTAAAGATATATTGCAGGATTGTAAAAAACTCCGTCAGGCTCTGATGCTGTGTCTCCCGCAGGCCTGTTAGCTGGTAAGTTCGGCGCAGGAAGTCGAATGCCAGATTATAAATCTGTGCATTCACCTCATTCAGAATGTTCTGGTAATCCAGCTTGTAATCCATCTTCGACGGAAAAATATCCATCTCCACCCGCAGCAGCATCTCCCCCTCACTCCGGATCTCCCACTCCGTCAGGCCAACCTCATTGCCAAAGTTCAGCACACCCGCGAGAAGCGATCCGCCAAGAGGCTTAACTGCCTGCCGCAGCAGCACATTGTCATGGTAAAAAGAAAGCTTACCCGCCGTTTTGCTCTCAATCACCAATTCATACGACTGTGTTTCATAAAAGCATGGAAAGACCGCCTCCCCCGGCTGCCAATCCACCAGCCCGTAAGTCTCCGGCGAAAAAACCTTGATCTGCACATCCCCTAACCGCTCAGAGCACACAAGCCCAAGCTGCGCATTCACCCACTCCTGATCGGCAGAACGATGAAGCTGCAATGCCTCCACCGTAGGATGAAAGGGCCTTCCTGACACATATAGCGTAAAAAGCTCCGTCTCAATACGGAGCAATTCCACCGCCTGATTAAGAGAGCCAGAATGAGGTGAATCCATCTTCCTCCAGCCTCCTCAGCATATAAGCCAATTTACGCGCACTTTGCGGATGCTTGATCCCAGGCGGATTCTGCCCGCCAGCCCATCTCGTATAGAGCGGAGAAGCATCCTCCGTTAGGTCCTGCACATTTACCGTTATGCCAGCGCCGCTACCTATCGCGACCTTCATCAGGTTGAGCAGAACCCGGCGCACAGAGGAATGACTACCTTGAATGCGCGGCAGAATCTTTTGCAGCAGCTGCCAGTCGAACGCTTCTTCTTCCTCCATCAGGCCATAACGGTCGTTATATATCATATAAAAGCAAATCGCATCCCGTACCCGGAAGCCCACATGAGCATGAATATCCTCAAGCAGCGTATTAATCTTAACCAGTCTCCCCGTCGTCCGGACAACGAGTTCCTTGTGAGGTTCATAGGCGTCTGCCAGCTGCAGATAATCCGAGCGGACAAACAGATGATTCAGCTCCGTAAGCTCAGCGGGATCATCCGCCTCCTGCCCAATCTCTTGCGGATACTGCTGCAGATTGATGTAATTAAACTCCAGGGTGTTGGCGCGGTCGAGCACTTTTTTGCTAAAAGGATGCGTCGTCTCGTCCATATTCACCGTCCCGATCAGGAACACATTCTCCGGAATGCCAAGGCCACCATAGGTTTCTTGATCCTCAGGCGTATCCAGCAAGGTAGGAGAGATAAGGTCCTGCGTCTGAATCGCCCCCTCCCGCCACTCCTGCGTCTCCAGCACACTTAACATATCACTGAAATAATGCTCCACCCGGGCCAAATTCATCTCATCCAGGCAGATAAAATAAGGCTTATGCCGATTCTCCGGCTGCCGCGCATCCACTAACACCTTCGTAATTGGCCCAGGCTGGAACCTGCCCGACAGATCCTTATACCCCAGCAGATCCGCAGGATCACTCCAATCCGGCCGCACCGGAATCAAGCTAAACTGCCCATTATCCCGAGTCGCCCCAAGCGCCTCCGCAAACAGCTTCACCAGCCGCGTTTTCCCCGTGCCCGAGATGCCCGCTAGGATGACAAAGGGCTTGGCTTTTAGTGAAAGGTAGAAGTTCTCAATAAGATGCTCAGGGAAAAAGAAGCCTTGGCGGCGGATGTGGGATTGGATTTGGTGGAGATACGTTGAAATATTAGGATCTGATGGTGGCAAAATAGTAATCACCTCACGCAAACTCTCCATACTGGAGGCAGTCTCATCTTGATCTAGAATAGTAAACTCCGGCCATTTCACTTCTGTTGTGAGTGCTTGAAGCACGTTAAGTCCTTGTCTAGAAAAGCGGAACAAATACCCTTGATTCACTCCGCCTCCTGAATGGAGCGGGCCTTGGGTTATATTCAGTTGCATAATTTGTTGATTAAACTGTTGTAATGCAATGGGCGGATTAAGCTCCGTATAACTAGTCCGAACCAGTCTACCGTCCTCTTGCCAGCTCGTATTAGCCATAGAACCTGGTTTGGGTGCTTCTACAGCCGCATCTGTTACCTGACTAACATAACGAATAGCTTTATTGGAGTAATGAAGGATGATATCACCTTGTTTAACTTCCTTCATGGTCTCCCAGTGATATAACTTTCGGCCTTGAGTATTCAGGAGGGGTGCCCACAAAATTCCCTCTTCTTTCTCCGCCTGAATAGTAGTTCCTTGATTCACCCACCATACGCTAGGCTTTGACTGATATGTAATGAATTCTAAACGGTATTCGAATGGCACTCCTGTCGCATAGAAATCAATATATTCAGCTTGATCTTCAGGAACGACGACCTGTGGTCTTTTGGCATCGTCTGTTTTTTGATTTTCTCTTTCTTGCATGATGTAGGAGTAAGAATGAGCGAATATCTCAATTAGAAAATCCTTCAACACCTGGTTTCCGTTATAGCGAAGTTGAAGAGCTTCCCGACTAGCAGATACTTGATCAATTTTAATAAGTGTTGCATCATAGTTACGATCTTTATAGATGAGCTTAGCCTTTCTTCCTTCACCTAAGTTAGGCTGCTGACCTTGATTGGCTTCCAAAAAATCCGGATGAAACTCAACGGGAATATGCGTACCATCTCGAAAGATAGAAAAATCCACTTTTTTGCGACCAATTAAGTTAGGAATTTCTGTATCCTTCCACCAGCTTCGTAGTTGCTTGATCATTTATGTTAACTCCCTTGGCACATTCATAGTATCTTACTGCTACTTTTTGGTGTTCTCCTTTATTCTCTGTACATGAAGCTTGCGAATCTCAGGATCGGTAATATTGGCTTGAACAAGCAGATCATATATCACTTGAACCTGTGTAGCAGAAATAGATGGCTCAGGAGCCCCCATTTTCAAACTTAGTAGTTTCCTTGAGATGTACTCGCTTAATTCCACATCATATACAACCAGTTCATCTGACTGAATTTTCCGCAGCTCCGGATCAATACTAAAACGACATCTCATTGTGAATGAAATCATAGAAATGAATTTCACTGCAGCTAGACTTTTTAAAGCGCTCTCGATGGTCTTGATATGACCATAATTTTGCTTCAGCGGATTATACATCTTGTAACGGTTGCTCACTGACCATTGTTGATCCGTTCGCCCACCTTTTATTTCTCCATTGTAGTTTTTCGTCTCAATGACAAATACGCAATACGGGGAAATAACAACATGATCAATCTGAGAGTAGCCTGTGCGAGACTTAGGATTAGGGAGTAACAAATCGCTTAACGATTTACACTCCTTAGGCAGCTGATCCAATTGGATATTAATTTTATGCTCGCCTAGCTCTCCGATTCTTGTGGCAGCGACCTTCGGCTTCGCCTTGGTAGTTGGTGCCTTAAGCACAGTTGGTGGTGGTTTAGGGTCGGATTTCTTGAAAAGAGACATTAACGCTTTAAACATAGCACAACTCCGTATCATTGAGATTTACAATATGTATGGTTATTCGACAATATGGGAATGTATCCCTTCCAAACATATACATAAGAAAAAGACTGTCGAAGTGACAGTCCAAATGTAAAGTATGTGTATGCTTAGATTTCGCTGTCTAATTTGAAAGAACAGAAGGAGCCGTAAAGGCATTGGCAAGCTGCATGCAATCCTTTAATTCTTGGAGATATAAACGGTCATAGAGAACGGAGAGCTTCAGTTGAAGCTTATCTTCCCACTCCTCAAACTCAGACATTCGTGCAATGTCCATAGAGTCAAACAGAGCCTGAAATGCCTTACTCTCTTCTTCAAAAACAAGCCTGGGTTCAGACTCGTATTCAATCTGTGCGGTTAGTTCATTTAATCTATCTTGAATCGTCCGTACAAATCATGCCGGAAAGCTCACCATATCTCCTCCATGACAGAAGTTTAAGCGTAGCTCCTCTAGATACCGGTTCTTTTATTGATTAATTTGATTAATAAGTTCGTCCACCCTACGGCTCTGCGCTTGAACCGCTTCATTGCCGCTGAGCGGAACTCCCTGCTCTAGTGATCTCTGAGCAAGTTCTTTCAGCTTATCCTAATCGTCGGAAGGAGGAAGCAACAATTATTTGAGAAATCATTCCTTTAACTTAGGTATAATTATTTTTATTAAATCCTTCCACCCACTCCCTTAAACTTATCTACAAAGGCAGAGATTTTCTGAAAAACGCTCTGCTTTTTTGTTAAATACTGAGGATTAAGAGGACTCATTTTAGGAAGAACTTCATTAAGCTCCGTTCCATTTTCACTGGCATATTCTCTTTTTAATGAAGTTAAAATATATCTTTTGGCAGCTTCTTCGTTAAGATTTTCAGTGTGAATCAATTCTTCTGCTTCACGTTTTTGCTCCGTTTGAGCAAATGAGAAGAAGGCATCAATAATACTTGCTTTATCTTGAATACGATCTAAATCAGCTTGGTTGATAAAATCAACGACTAAGCTTTCTTTCGCACGGTTTCCTACACTAGACCGAATGATCCGACGAACTTCTTCAACCAAGGATGCTTTATCTTTGACTTTTTTGTTATGCTCAAAAATAAGTTCCAGAATGTAATCCAAATTGATCTCTTGAGATTTTAAAAGGTCTACTTCAAAGACAACATCATCCCAATCAATAGAGGTATTGTCTTTTTCTTTTCCCGTTTTTTCACGACGAAGCCAGTCACGAATGTCATTATAGGTAGAACGATAATCTTGAATCGCTCTTTCTTCTAATACTTGAATCTCTTGCATAGCAGCTATCTCTTCATCCGTTACATAGTGAGTAGACTTAAATTCTTCTAAAGCCTTAGGGTCAGTCATATCTACTGTTTGTAAAGCTCTTAAACCTGAAAATTCATCGTAGTTCTGTAGGATATTTTCAATACGCAAATATTCACCGAAAATTTTAGCAAATTCTTTCTTATCTTTCTCAGTAACAATCGCATCAACATTAGGGAAACGCTTTTGTAGCTCTTTTACTACGTCTACATAACCACGACGGGCTTCACCCGTTGCTACATCAGTGAATCCTTCCATATACTCTTTGTAGCTTTTTTCCAGAACCACATTTTTAGTGTTTTTATCCCCAAAAAGAGTGATAGCGTCTATGGTTGCTTGTTCTAAATCTCTAAAAGTAACAATATTTCCAAAGGTTTTAGTGGAATCATAAATACGATTTGTTCTCGAAAAAGCTTGCATTAAACCATGAAACCTAAGATTTTTATCAACAAATAAAGTATTTAATGTAGGTGCATCAAAACCAGTTAGAAACATTCCAACAACAATCAACAAATCAATCTCTTTGTCTTTTACTCGTTTAGCAAGGTCACGATAATAATTTTGAAATTCCTTACTATCTACGCCATAATTGGTTTTAAACATGGCATTGTAGTCTTTAATGGCTAAAGTTAAAAACTCTTTTGCACTACTATCCATAGCTGTTGGTTCAAACGTTTCATCCAGAATTTCACCTATCGCAGTTTGCTCTTCATTAGCAGCAAAGGAGAAGATGGTCGCAATCTTAAGGGGTTTACTGCTTCCCTGTTGTAAGTTATTTAATGATTCATAGTAGAGTTTGGCTGCGTCAACACTACTCACAGCAAACATGGCGTTAAATCCTTTTCCATTCGCATTTAGTCGATGGGTTTTTACTCTAAAATTATTAAGAATATATTGAGAAATTTCTCTGATTCGTTCAGGATGTAGTAATGCTTCTTTATTTTCTGCTGCCGATAGCTTTTTCTCGTCCTGTTCTGTTTCAATTGTTTTGAACTTGGGACGTACATCGTTATAATCTACTTTGAACTTTAAAACTTTCTCATCTCTAATGGCATCCGTAATGACATAAGAGTGTAACTCTCGACCAAAGACAGAAGCAGTCGTTTCAGAACCTAACGCATTTTCCGGGAATATAGGCGTACCTGTGAATCCGAACTGATAGAACTTCTTAAACTTTTTATTGATATTTTTTTGAGCTTCACCAAATTGCGAACGGTGGGCTTCATCAAAAATAAATACCACTTGCTTATTATATATAGGTAACTCTGTTTCACTTTTGATTAGGTTATTCAGTTTTTGAATCGTCGTCACAATAATTTTATTATCATCTTTTTCAATGTTACGCTTTAATCCTGCGGTACTTTCTGAACCATTCACACTATCAGGAGAAAAACGCTGATATTCTTTCATCGTCTGAAAATCTAGGTCTTTCCGATCCACTACAAAAAATACTTTATCTATAAAATCCAGTTTAGTAGCCAAACGAGCTGCTTTAAAACTCGTAAGTGTTTTCCCTGAACCCGTTGTATGCCAAATATATCCGCCGCTTTCAGTGGTTCTCCAATTTTTGGCTAGAAATGAACTCTCTATTTTCCATAAAATTCTTTCTGTAGCTGCGATTTGATAAGGACGCATAATCAGCAGGTTATCGCTCACATCAAAAACGGAATATTTCAGTAGTATATTCAATAAAGTAATTTTCTGAAAAAATGTAGCCGTGAAATCTTTTAAATCTTTAATCAGGGTATTATCCGATTTTGCCCAATTCATCGTAAAATCAAAACTGTTCTTATCACGTTTCGTCGTATTAGCAAAATAACGGCTATCTGTCCCATTCGAAATCACGAAAATCTGTAAATATTTAAACAGAGAGTTTTCGGAATTCAAGCTCTCTTTACTATATCGATGAACCTGATTAAAGGCCTCACGAATGGCAATCCCACGCTTTTTAAGCTCTACTTGCACTAACGGTAAGCCATTAACTAATATGGTTACATCATATCGATTGGCTTGCGTTCCTTTTTGTTCAAATTGGGAAATGACCTGCACTTTATTGTTGGCCATATTCTTTTTGTCTACTAGGTAGATGTTCTGAATATGCCCATCATCAAAAACAAAGTCATATATATAATCGTTATGAATTCTACGGGTTTTATCAATGTGGTTATCACTGGGTTTATCTAAAAACTGCTCACAGAATCTAATCCATTCAGCATCTGAGAATTGCACATTGTTAAGAGTTTGCAGTTGCACACGAACATTGGCAAGCATTTTTTCAGGAGTGTTTAAACTTGGTAGATGTTCATAACCTTGATTTACTAAATCTTGAATGAGTTCTCGTTCTAAATCAGCTTCTGTTTGATAGCCAGCCCCTTGTTGGTCTATTTTCGTATATTTATCTAAGACTATAAAGTTGTTTGATTCCGCGATGGGTTTGAAATCTGCCATTTTTACACCTCACTTTTTGGAAAACTAAGAATATTACTGTAACGCTTTTGACGAAATTTAATGTCACGAGGTAACCCCTCGGTGATTGAGGATGGCAAGGCATCGAATTTGTCTATTTTTATGTTTTGTACAAGTCGCATATCTTCCCCAACATCGACTACTTGAACAAAAGGCATTGCACCTTCACCATCGAAGCACTTATCTTTACCATAAGGTTGAGGGAATGAGCCATGACGAAATTTAGCAACATCAGCCAAACGATTTCCACTCAACCTCCCTATTCAAAAGTTAACAACTTATCACGATAGTATCCATACTGCTTCGTACGGGCTTCGGTTTCGGCAAGAAGTTCTGTGAAAATGTCATTGTAAAAAGAATCAAAACGCTCAAGCATTGAAACTATTTTATTCTGTTGCTCGATCGAGGGTAACAAGATCGGCATTTTTTCTAAGGATTTAGCACCGAAATTTTGTTGTGCAGCACCTGACTTCATTTTATTCACATATGATTTACCAAGCCCAGAATTAATAAAGTAACAAATATACATAGGACAAATACTTTCTGTTTCTTTGAGTCTAACAATTAACGTAGTAAAAGTTTGACTTCCTTCATATCTTTCTGGTACTAAACACGCTTGACCTGGATAGCCCGTTCTTGTTACCAAAATATCATTTGATTTTAATGACTTATTTTGATATTTTTTTGCAAATTCAGGAGTAATATATATCAAATCTGAATCGTCTAAATGATTTACTTTAATATTTTGATTTCTGAACATAATTGTACCTGAAGCAGAATATGCATGAGTTGCAGAATTTGCAATTCCAACAGTCACAAATTCAGAAATGTCCTGTAATAGTACTTCTCTGGCTCCATTTAAAGCTACATTTGAAATAAGCTCATCACGATAATACTCATATTGCTTTTTACGAGCTGTAAGCTCTGCTGTAAGCTCTGCTGTAAGCTCTGCTGTAAGCTCTGTAAAGGTGTCCAAAATACGAACGATTTCTTCTTGTACTTTTAGATGTGGAATGGGGATGATAATTTTTGACATATCAGTAGCTGAAACATCAATAACCTTTGTCCCTTTTGCATATTTTCTTTTCTGACTTGCAAACATTTCTGTTTGTGTAAAATAGGCAAAGTACTTGCCTGAAATCTGATTCGATGGTTTAAAAATTGTTGCATGCCCACCAGTAACAGCTTGCACTTTACCAAGATAAACAACGGCTTTTCCGACATCTTCTAGATTTTCACTCGTATTTGTTATAACAACATCACCAGTATCTACTTTTTTTAATTTTTTTGCCGTCTCATACGAAACGAAAGATTTTGTTTCTGTCGTAAATGTGCCATAATAAGTGTAAATCTGGCCGTAATGAATTGCCGGAACTCCAGATTCTGTGAAGTCCGTTTTAAGTAAACCATTACCACGAACTAATTCACCTACCTCACTCAAGGCCTTCCATTCAACCTCAACCCCCTCAAGGAGTTCCTCTATATAATTCGGCCTTATCATGACTCAATCACCTCAATAATCTCATCAATTTCAGCACGAAGCTTATCTATTTTGGCTACAGTCGTTTTTATCTCTGCATTCAGTTCATTGATATCAATGACTACCCTTGTGTCTTTTGCTTCCACATAGGAGCTCACAGACAGGTTATAATCATTTTGAACGATTGCTTCATAATCAACGGATTTTGCAACATGATCAACGTCTTCTTTGCTGTCAAACACTTTCATAATTTTCTCAATATGATCATCTGTAAGTACATTATTATTGGTTTCTTTTTTATAGAAATCTACTCCACTTGCATCAATAAATTGTGTTTTATTATCGGTTTTATGCTTAGAAAGAACCAAGATATTAACCGCTATTGATGTCCCATAAAAGAGGTTAGGTGCTAATGAAATAACCGTTTCAACAAAGTTATTATCAATCAGATACTTTCTAATTTTTTGCTCTGCACCACCACGGTAAAAAATACCTGGGAAACAAACGATAGCTGCACGCCCCTTACTGGAAAGGTAACTAAGCGAATGAAGTACAAAGGCAAAATCAGCTTTAGACTTTGGCGCTAATACGCCTGCAGGAGCAAATCTTTCATCATTAATAAGCGTTGGGTCATCACTACCAATCCAATTTACGGAATAAGGTGGATTCGATACAATGGCATCAAAAGGCTTTTCATCACCAAATTGAGGATCTAATAGCGTATTTCCTAAAGCAATATTAAATTTATCGTAGTTTATGTTGTGTAAGAACATATTCATACGAGCAAGGTTATAAGTGGTATGGTTAATCTCCTGTCCATAAAAACCATCTTCGATAATATGAGCATCAAACTGTTTTTTTGCTTGCAACAGCAATGAACCTGAACCGGCTGCAGGGTCATAAATCTTATTAATGGTTGTTTGCTTGTGGATAGCTAATTGAGCAATAAGCTTAGACACTGACTGCGGTGTGAAGAATTCTCCTCCAGATTTACCTGCATTGGCAGCATAATTAGAGATTAAAAACTCATAGGCATCACCAAAAAGGTCAATGTGACTTTCTTCAAACCCACCAAAATTAAGCCCTGCAACACCTTTAATGACAGCAGCTAGACGACTGTTTTTATCCTTTACAGTATTTCCTAGTCTATTGCTTGTCGTGTCGAAATCAGCGAATAAACCTTTAATATCGAGTTCAGATGGATAACCGTTGGCTGAACTTTCAATAGCAGAAAATATAGCAGCTAAATCAGTATTCAAGCTTTCATTTGTATTAGCAGTTTTCGCAATATTAGCAAACAGTTGACTTGGATATATGAAATAGCCTTTTGTTTTAATGGCATCCTCTTTGATTTCTTTCGTTATAATATCATCCGGAAGGTTTACATACTTGACGTTTTCGTCTCCCGCTTCAATATAGCTAGAAAAGTTCTCGCTAATGAAGCGATAAAAAAGCGTTCCTAAAACATATTGTTTAAAATCCCATCCATCTACAGAGCCACGGACATCATTGGCTATTTTCCAGATTTGGGATTGTAGTTGGGCACGTTGTGCTACACTTGACATTTGTATTCCTCCGATTTTTCATTTTATACATTAATTATAGAAACACTTCTAGATAGAAGTTTACTAACCCCTTAGTTTCTTGCCTTTTCCATATTCAGATAACTATGCAATATTCTTGTTTTTCTTCTAGCATATCGTTTAAAGGCATCTATGATGATCTTTATATCTGTCATGAAAGTATTTCCATAGAGTTTTTAAAATTCATGTGATTTACTGTTTACAAACCATATACTACGCAGGAATGATCCATCCTTTTAATCCTTGTACTTTCTTTCTATCCTCTATTTAAGCCGTACAGTATCATCAGTCGGATCTAAAATTCGTGATAACGCTGGAGTAGTTGCCTTCATTTCATAAGAGTAAGAAATTTTTGAAGTTACCCAATCGAGAATTATCATTTCTTCTTCGGTGTAATGTTTTGACAACAATATCATTCCTTCATAATTGATAACGTCTTATTATATCATACCTCGATTAGATTTCCTGACTTTAAATCTTCTTTATAATAACTGACAGATCGCCTAATAGTTTGAGGGTCTCCCCCACCACAAAAAAGACCCCGCATTCCGCGGAGTCTTTCATCAATCTATTTCTAATGCCCAGTCCCATGATTAAATAGCGTAATCCCGCCCGCAGGGCTTGTCTTTGCAGCGGCATCAGCACTAGCTGAGGCTCCGATAGCAACTGCACTAAGTAACAATAACGTCGTCAGCAACAAGGATATCTTTTTCGTCATAAAAAAACTCCCTCTCTAAGATATTTTTTATAATTCCTTGATACATCTCTTGCTGTGAATCTGATGCCCGGTGTCGGATAAGCTCGTAAAAGGCAATAGATTTCCTAAATCCCGCCTCATCTTCTAGTTTACTACATATTTGTAAAATATCTAGTATTCTATTTAGCGCATCGGTGATATTATTTCTTCTATATAAATAGGTAGCGAGTAGATACTTATAATCCACATAACTCCGCACGTCTTCTCTTTTCTCTATGCTGTTAATCTCCTCGATCTGATCGCTAAATAGATCAAGCACCCAATCGATAGAGTAGTTGTATTTAATAGCAGACTCCAGGACAGTCAACATTCCGTTCAACAGTTCCTTCTTTTCCAGCGCTTGCAAGAAACGGACATACTCCCGCAGAACCCCGCTATTCCCCTCAAGCAGTTCAATAACATAACCGTTCGCCATAGCCATGCTTTTAAAATAATCCACTTCCGCGTTACCAGCTTCATCTAAATGCTTAATCCAGCTGAGATCTTTGTATTGATTAATACAATTTCTCGATGCTGCGTATTGTCCCGTCTTCTGGTACGCCACCCCCTTCATTAATAAGCTATATCCGACATAGTAAACCGTGCTTCTTTTTAAGTGCGGCTTGGGAGGCATCCCGATGATATTCTGTGAGGTTTCGCAGGTGATGGTAATCACTTCGAATAGCTTATCTGACACCTCAATTACGGCTGGCCAGTTCTCCCATGAAAATGATAGTTTTATCATGTCAACAAGTGAATCGGCAGCTATACCATCGAGTTCAAGCAACATACACACTCCCTCTTAGTTCCATTTTATACCAATATTAACCTCTTATTTACCATAGGTCAATCTCCTATTTATGCAATTTGCCAGATCGTCAATATTTCTGCATATTCCAGCTTTCCTGCTCTTATATCGTACGTTTTATATATATAAAAAGAGGACCAGCCTCCTGGCCAGGGGTTCCCCCGCACCATTCCGCCGATCCTGTTCCAAACATCTAGCTCGTCAGCTCATCAGCTCATAGAAATACTTAGGCTCCTGAGTCTTGTAAAGGTTATACCAGGCTTCTAACTTTTGGTCCGAGAATACATCCAGGGCTCTGAGGACTTGAACAGCAAACTCCAGCGGAGCTATTCCAGAAGCAGTAATCAGCTTCCCGTCTGTAATAGCAGGCTCCGGTTTATAGAAAGGTTCGCCTGTGTACGCGGGACAGACCATTTTCAGATACTCCAGATCATTGCTTGTATGGGCGCGTGTATCCAGCAGGCCTGTCCGGGCCAGCGCCATCGTAGCTCCGCAAATCGCCGCAACCCAAACATCTTCCTTCAAACATCTCTCGGCGGCTTGCAGGACGGGCTCGTGAATGCTATCTGTCCACGTCTCTCCACCCGGTAGAATCAAAAGATCCCCGCTTGTCATGCTGCATTCCTGCAGGCTGAGGTCAGGCATTATTTTTAATCCGCCCATGGTGGTTATGGGCTTCTTGTCTAGCCCTACGGTGACTAGCTTAGACGAGGCTTGCCCCTTCTTAAAATATCTTCCCGAGTTCAGCTCGGCAGTCAGGTACCCGATTTCCCAGTCCGCCATGGTGTCACACACATACAGATATACAGTATTCTTCATTTCTAATTCCCCCTTCACTAATTATCTCCATAATAAAACAGCTCCACTGACATCCGCTGTCAGTGAAGCCGTTAAAGCCGGTAATATTCCACTAAATCCGATGCAACAGCCACAAGTCTCTCCTTTAAACTCAGCGGCTCTATTACTTGAAGGGATTTTCCATAGGGTAAAAGAAAATTAGGAACATACCGGTGAATGGACTCCTCCTCAAGGGTAAAGACGGCCTGACCCGCTGTCCGCTCCTTCAGATGATGCCCGAGAAACCAGTGCATACACAGGTCGTCCAGCGCATCTGGCATACCTTCTATCCTTAAAGTCATCAACCCTTCCATGCCTGCCGGATCAGGCAGCAGATTGTGCAGGAAGCTGTCACGGGCCGAAAAAGCTTCCGGGCGCTTAAACGGTAATGCCGTCCGCTTGATCGTCAGAATCCGGTCTGCCCGAAAGCGGCGGACTTCATTCTTCAGATGACAAAATGCCACCGTGTACCATTTGTTGTTCCAATAAACCATGCCGTAGGGATCAATTAACCTCGTCTTCGCGTGCTCTTCACGGCTTCTGCGGTAATCGAGTTCGACAGAGCATTCATTAGCTACCGCCCATTCCAATTCCGCAAGCACCGGCTGGACAGACGGAGGCTCCATCCGGTTTATGACTTCAAAGCCGGCCAGATGGCGGCTGAGCACCTGTTCCTGCTCCTGATTGGAATACCCTATTAGCTTGGCTGCTGCATTGTCCAATGCCTCACTCATAGGAGATCCGGCCTCTTTGGCAAAAAGAGCAGCATGCAGGAGTGCCTTCTTTTCTTCCATATCAAACAGCAGCGGTGCTCGGATCACATTACTCAGCAGGCTATACCCGCCGTTATGGCCAGAGTCAGAGATGACCGGCACTCCGCTGGCACATAATGCATCGATATACCGGTACACGGTCCGTATATTGATTTCCAGCTTCTCAGCAATCTGCTTCGCTGTTATTTTCACGCCGGAGTTCAGCATCCATAGGATGGCCAGCATATTATCTTGTTTCGGCATCACATAAGCCCTCTCATTTTTCAACAATCTATTAGAAATAGTTTACCTCACAACGTTCCCCGCCGCAGCTTATAAAAAATAAAGACGCCAAGGAGGCTTCCCCCAGCGTCTTCGTGCCTCTCTATTAATTCTTACCGCCGTACCCCTGATAGGTAGCATAAACGGCATTTGCATATTGATCGGCCAGAATAGGACGGCCATAGGAATCGGTAGCTCCCGGATACCAGTTGTCTCCACCGTTATAGTGTAACAATCCGTTATAGATGCTTCCGAACCGGGAGATTTTCTCATCCAGAATCAGTCCGCCTAAGGCTACCTGATCCTGTTCACTGCTGTGATTATAGGTGCGGCCAAA
Organism: Paenibacillus sp. FSL R7-0345; assembly: GCF_038595055.1. NCBI lineage: Bacteria > Bacillati > Bacillota > Bacilli > Caryophanales > Paenibacillaceae > Paenibacillus > Paenibacillus sp. FSL R7-0345. The sequence continues at coordinate 798,360 of NZ_CP152002.1, read as the reverse complement.
TTTGGCGCTGAATTGCGATAAATAGGCATTGCGGGTATTAGGTTCTACCTGCATTAAGCCGTCGCCGGCTGACGGGCTGCCCGGCAGACCTGCTCCAAAGCTGCTTTCTTTTTTGATAACCGCACTTAGCAATAGCGCAAAGTCTCCGCCTTTACCAAATTTATCGTCTACATTCATTACATAGGTCCAGATTTGGCTTGGAACCTCGGAAGGCTTGGTGACAGAAGTCTGCGGTGAGCCGATATAGATTTTAGCCGAACTCATCTTGTCATTGACATTGTCACCAACCCAGGAGGAATTAGCCGTATAAGTCCATTTGGTGCCTCCAAAGTTATCGTTTTCATAGACTTCAACCGTCCAGCCGCCAGGAACCTTGAGCGAAGACATCCAGTCATTCGGTATACCTGCAGCGTTCAGCTGAGACAGTACATAATTTCCTGTTCCAAGCGTGACTGCCTTTCCGCCGTAATTGATATCTGCATAGAAGGTAGCTCCGTTTGTTGCCGGAGGAGGCGTTGGTGTCGGAGTCGGTGTGGTTGTTCCTCCTCCGCTTTTCCATAAGGCAGGAACATTAGCCGGCTCCCAGCCAACGAGGGAAGTGTGTGCTTGAAGACAGGTATACGTACTTCCGCTGTAGGTTACTGTATCATTTACTGCGTAGGCAGTATTTGGAGCCCATGCTCCTCGTGCGGCAGCGTTTGCAGGCGTTAAGCTCGTGAAGTACATGGATAGAAATACTGCTACAACTACCAGAAGCGATAAGGCTCTAGCGGGAACTTTTTTCAAAATGGGAAGCCTCCCTTATTTAGTTTACCGGTTTCTGACGTAAGCCGAACCACAGGTCTATTGTATTGCCGTTTGTGAAAATCATTCCATAATCCATAAACTTTAGCCGGTGGCCTGCATAATAAAAAAGCTCCACTGACATCGCTGTCAGTGGAGCTTTGTAAACGAGCTGGTATTCCATGGACGGAATACCTTTATATCAGAGCCTCACAACGTCCCCCGCCGCAGCTCATAAAAATACTGCACAACCGGATGCTTCAGCTCCATCTTCTCAGCCATGCTCAAGATCCGCTTTTTCCCGACCCGTCTGTCCAGCAGAGCCAGAATATTCAGCATCATGTCGCTGCTCTCCATACTCTCCTCTATGGGAGTAACCAGAAACTTATTAGCCACCACGATAAAATTCGACTTCGTTAATGCCGTCTGGGCGGACAAAAGCTCTTTGGCATGCTCTGTGCTTTTGCGGCTTCTGGCCATTACGATCAGGCGATCCTCCGGCACTGGCCCTTTGGTGGCTTGTCTGACTGCTTCGATGTCGTCACTTGTGACAGGAATCCGGATGTCCGGATCGTTCTTGATGTCCAGCTCCGTCTGGTACCACCTGATCGGATTATTTTTATCGCTCATATTGAGCAGGTTCTTTTTGTCTACCGAGATGTAACAGATCCCTGATTTATCAGGCAGATAACGGTAACCCGGCGCGCGGTACTCTACCCTTTCAATTAATGCAGGACTGAGAAAGCCTTCCAGCTGTTGCTTCAATTTGCTCCAAGACATGTGTTTCCCTCCATATACCAAACAGAGGACAGGCTTGCTGGCTCCGGGCTCCTCCCCTCTCCATCCGCCTATCCTCAGCTTGAATGCTTAATCTATAGGTTCTCCGTGTCGTCAGACTCTTTGCTTACAAAAGCATCAAGCAGCGCACGCACTTCACTTGTTGATTTAGTGTTCATTAAGGTATTTCTTAACTCTCCGGCTCCGCGGAAGCCGCGGACATAGATTTTGAAGAACCGCTGAAGCGGGCTGAAGGAACGTGGTGCCTGTCCGGCATATTGATCATAGAGGTCCAGATGCAGCCGCAGCAGATCCAAGAGTTCCGCGCTACTATGCTCCTTTGGCTCCTGTTCAAACGCAAACGGATTCTGAAAAATCCCCCGCCCGATCATAATCCCGTCTACCCCGTACTCTTCAGCAAGCTTAAGGCCGGTCTGACGGTCCGGGATATCCCCGTTAATGGTCAACAACGTATTGGGTGCGATCTCATCACGAAGCTTTTTGATCTCCGGGATCAGCTCCCAGTGGGCATTCACCTTACTCATTTCCTCACGTGTGCGCAGGTGAATCGACAGATTCACAATATCCTGCTGCAAAATATGGGTTAACCAGCCGCGCCATTCGCCGATCTCGCTGAACCCGAGCCTTGTTTTGACACTGACCGGCAGTCCCCCGGCTTTGGCCGCCTGGATGATCTCCCCTGCAAGCTCGGGACGGCAGATCAGGCCGCTCCCCTTCCCGTTCTCCGCTACGTTCGCTACAGGACAGCCCATGTTAATATCGATGCCTTTAAACCCTTCTTCGGCCATCCCGATGCTCATCTGCCGGAAATATTCCGGCTTATCTCCCCAGATATGGGCAACCATCGGCTGCTCATCCTCCGTAAACGTCAACCGCCCGCGCACCGCATGATGCCCTTCCGGGTGGCAATAGCTCTCCGAATTCGCAAACTCCGTAAAAAACACATCCGGCCGGCCCGCCTTACTTACGACATGACGAAACACCACATCCGTCACATCCTCCATCGGCGCCAGTATAAAAAACGGGCGTGGTAAGTCACGCCAAAAGTTAGTTGTCATTTCTAAAACCTCTCTATGGGTATCAGGATAAATTGTTTTCATTATTGCACTGCTTAACTACCTCAAAAAGAAATAGACCGCCCTGTCCAAAGGAAACGGTCTATCCCATGACTGCTATTCCGAAGCCGCCGCCCTTAAAAGCGGCTATTGCAAACGGGGAGTCGTGTTCGAGCACGGCTCTCTTTGCATTTTACGCTATTTCTGCCCTTATTATAACATGGCAAGGGGAAATTTCAATCTACGTACTTCTAAGAACCAATCGGTCAAAAACAACTATAACCAACCATTACACGCTCTCATTAATCCGTTGTGTTATTGTAATTTTATACCATCACACCAAGGAGCGATGTATATTTGTTTAATCATTTGAGTATTGCACAGGAAGCTTTAAGTAACTACGCAATAACTTGCAAGTCGGTTGATTTTATCGCACAAAGCGGAAATACGATCTATAAGGTCACTGACCAGGACAACAACAGCTATAGCCTCCGCCTGCACTTATCCAAAGGTGATACTCTTGAAAGCTTTTGGAGTAAGCCGGAAGTGATCCGTTCTGAAATGGTCTGGCTTCAAGCCTTGGCCTTGGAAACAGATGTAACTGTGCCGGCACCTTTTAAGAATATCCGCGGGGAATTCATCACGAACGTAGATGATATTAATTGTACTTTACTAAGATGGGTGGAAGGTGAGCAGAAGCCTTTTATTCCTACAGTAGAGGACGCGGCGGCTATAGGAGAAATGACCGGCAAACTACATCGGCAAGCCTCGAATTGGAGCATCCCAGGTGTATTTGAACGCCCTTCCTTTGACAGCTCCCGGATCCTGCAATCCCTGGACAAGCTTGGAGAGCGATCTGATGCAGGCATGCTTAACGCAGATGATACAGCGCTACTTCAGCAAGCCGGTCAGCGAGTCATCACAATGATGAACGCTATGGAAAGAACTCCCGGTAATTGGGGAATGATTCATGCGGATTTAATTCCGAATAATCTAGTCTTTCTCGGAAAAGAAGTACGGCCGATCGATTTTGGCGCTTGCGGGTTTGGCTACTATTTAGTTGATCTTGGCTGGACGTTTTCCTACATCCATCCTGCATTTAGAGAACAGCTGCTTCAATCGTATGCGGAGTATTATCCGTTACCGGATAACTATGTTGAGTTGTTGGAGGACTTTTTTATTGCAGCGCAGCTTGAAACGATGAATTTCTGGCTGGGTCTGCCTGACTGGCAGGAATGGCTGCCTGATCATATTGGTAAATTAGCGGGCAGGGAGGTTAGTGCGTATATGAACGGTCAATCGTTCCTCTTTAGCGGGAAACCTTACTGGGAATAGGCGGACACTTTAGGCAGCCAAAAGTTGCTGTCGTCTTTTTTTCATCCAACCTTTTTAATAAATTTAGCAGGAACGCCGCCCACAATAGTATTCGCCTCGACATCCTTATTCACTACTGCACCAGCGGCAATAATGGCACCATCCCCAATGGTTACACCGGGCAGAACCGTTGCACCCGAGCCTATCCATACATTGTTCCCTATTGAGATGGGGGCCGGGTGAAGATCACTGCGCTGCTCTGGTGCCATGGCGTGATTGAGGGTAGCAAGCACTGTATTATGACCAATTAACGCACCGTCCCCGATCGTTATTCCTCCCTGATCCTGAAACTTGCAGCCTGAGTTGATGAATACATTTTTGCCTATAGTAATGTTTTTCCCAAAATCCGTGTTAAAAGGCGGAAACATAGAGAAGGATTCATCTATTGTCTTGCCGGTAATCTGTTCCATCACAGCACGGACTTGCTCTGGTGTATGATAAGCGTTGTTCAGTTCCATAGTAAGGCGCATGGCCTCATTACTTATCTGAACCATAAAAAGGTGCGCTTCCGAGCCTCCGGTGATTGTCCGTCCCTGATTCAGATGATCTAACAGTTCGTTTAAGTTCATAGGTTTTATCCTCTTTTCCCGCTGATGGTTAGCGATTAGTTTTGCTGTAACGGGTGCACCGTCACATCCTGATTATATTCGGAATGTCCATCCAATAAGTAATACTTATTAAGTATGCCCTCCCATAGTTAAAAGGAATACCTAATAGTTATAATAGAATCAAGAAGATTACAGAACAGGAGCATGCATGATGGAATTTCGGGTTCTGCGTTATTTTTTGGCAGTAGTAAGAGAAGAAAGCATTACAGGAGCAGCAAAAGCGCTCAATGTCTCACAGCCCACTCTTTCAAAGCAGCTGATGGAATTAGAGGAAACACTGGGTAAACAGCTGTTTATCCGGGGAAACCGGAGAATTGCACTCACAGAAGAAGGAATGCTGCTTCGTAAACGGGCGCAGGAAATTATGGAGCTGGTGGATAAAACGGAAGCAGAAATCGGCGGCGCGGATGAGGTAATCAGCGGGGAACTTTATATCGGGGGCGGTGAAACAGCTGCTATGCGCTATATAGCCAGGTCGGTAAGGAAGCTGCAGCAGGAGCACCCGCATATCCAATACCACCTTTATAGCGGTAACGCCGAGGATGTAATGGAGCGTTTGGATAAGGGGCTGCTGGACTTTGGAGTGATTATCGGGGCAGCCCAAATCCAGAATTATGACTATTTACGCCTGCCGGCAACAGATACTTGGGGCTTACTTATGAAAAAGGACAGTCCGTTAGCATCTCTAGACTGTATTCGGCCAGAGCATTTACTCGGCCTCCCCCTGCTCTGCTCCAGACAGGCTCTTGCCGGAAACGAGTTATCCGGATGGCTCCGGGAGGGTTCTGAGCATCAGAACATCGTTGCCACCTATAATCTGATTTATAACGCCGCTCTCATGGTGGAGGAAGGGATCGGGTACGCGCTATGTTTAGATAAACTGGTGAATACCAGTAACGTTTCCGGTCTTTGCTTCAAGCCTCTGGAGCCGCGGTTAGAGGCGCCTTTATATATTGTCTGGAAGAAGTATCAGGTGTTTTCGAAAGCGGCAGAAAAGTTTCTTATGGAGCTGCAGGAAGCTATCAACACCCCATCTGATATCTAGAAGCATATTGACAGGGCCGCAATTGTTTATTTTACCGGGCCCTTCCCTAGTCTGCGTATCGCAAAATCCCTTGTATCCTTGTAGCTGTCATGCACACATTCTTCCAACATCTCTTTAGAAAGCATTTTCCTTTTAGACATACCTTTAATGAGTTTATGACGGCAATAGGAACACAGCGTTTGTCTATAGATGTAGGTAAATACGGCTGAATCCATTCTAACCAACCGGTTATCTAATAAATTCTCAACGTCCTTAAAGACACCATGCCATCCGCCATCCTCATAGGATACTGGCAGGCTTTGAATACCTTCCAGCAGGATGGCTTCATCATCTGACTCATAGCAATAACATAGAAGGCTTAGCGCACTAGCAAGTTCTTTCTTCTGCTTAATAAGATTTATCGCATAGCCGTGAATCCGGTCTGACGGTAAATGCTGCAGCATCTCAAAGGCGACGGCGCGTATCGCTTCATTATCACATTCGGCCAGTTCGAAAATAAACTGCTCACCCAGCGGAAAACGAACCTTTTTAAACGACCACAGCAGTTCCAGCTTTATTTCCAGATCGGTTTCCTGAACAGCGTATTCCGCTAATCTAAGCAGTTCATCTTCTGTAGCGGTTCTTGAAAAACGGAGTGCCAGCCCCCGGCTGCGGAACCCGCCCTGCTTTTCTTTTGCTGCTTCTATCAGTTCTTCTAATGCCGGTGGTTCAAAAGCACGTCTATCATGATTCGTAGTTTGTGATGCGGAGTTTAGAAAAGCTTTTACATAATCAGATTTAGCCGCATTACTCTGCAAAAAAGTATCAACACGTTTAACCCCGAACTTGTTTTTCGCGTTTGAATAGAACCAATCCGTATCTGTAGCTTCACCATTATTGAACGCATACTCCCCTAAGTGCATAACAATGCTCTTAAACGCAGAAAATCCATCCAGAGAGGTTAGCCATACGCACAGCCATTCCAGGCTCTCCTTTACAGCAGGATTGTTACGGCGGGAGAGTAATCCGAGCAGTGCATTATATTTTTCATATAACGTTTCTCTGGGTTTAGTGCTGCCCTCTGCCGCAAACAGATATAGAAGCTCGCACAACTGACTGAATAGCCCTGTATCCAGATTCTTTTGCATGAATTTCCGGATGATTGCCTCTTCAAAGCAGCTCTTATCCTCGTAAAGACAAATAGCCTTATATAAAAAGCTTCCACGCCCGCCTTCACATTGCATATCATAGCGGGTATTCCGAAGACAGCACCAAAGAACAATATCCATGTACTTTTCACGGTTATTACTCTCTTTTAACATGAGATATGAACTGCCCAGTCCCCGTTTAAAGGCCTCTTTAAATTGAGCTTTAGTCCATTTTCTCCCCATCAATTGCTAACCTCCGGCGGCTGCTCCTCGAGCAAAATAATAGCTTCTCCCCGTTCCTGTCTAATCTGAATATTCTCTCTGCCCCAGGAGCACATCACGTCAATGATTCTATTGGCTGTAACTCCATATTCCGTCAGGCTATATTCGACTTTTGGCGGCATCTGCTGATAGACAAGCCGTTTAACCAGCCCGTCCCTTTCAAGCTCACGAAGCTGCTGGATCAGTACCTTTTGCGAAATACCGGAAATACTGTGCTGTAGCTCGCTGGTTCTCTTAGTGCCGGACATCAGTAAGCATATGATTAACGCTTTCCATTTGCCGCCGATAATTTCCAGAGTCGCCTCTATGCCCAGATGATATTGCTTCATATAATAACACCCCGTCCATGCTGATCTATCAAGCCAGTTAAAAGATTTATTATCGCATTCCGTGTCTGGTCGAGTCCAGTACACACTTTGAGGTAACCATCTTACTTTATTGTGTGTATTTTCATTTGCCAAGGCCTGCAACATAATAATGGTATCAACAACCCTACGGGTTTAAAGGAGATTTCATAATGAAGACACTGGTGATTCTGGCACATCCCGATCTGGAGCGTTCAAGAGTAAACTTACGATGGAAAGAAGAGCTGCTGCAATATCCGAACGATGTTACCCTTCATGAGCTTTACAAAGAGTATCCTGACTGGAGCATTGATGTTCCAGCCGAGCAACAACGATTAGAGGCATATGACCATATTGTCTTTCAATTCCCGTTATATTGGTATAGCTATCCGCCTTTATTGAAGAAATGGTTTGATGATGTCTTCACTCACGGATGGGCATACGGATCAAAGGGAGACCGCTTAATAGGAAAAAAGCTGGGACTCGCCATGTCCATCGGGGATAAGCAGGAAAATTATCTGCCTGAGGGCTCCGTTTCTTTTACCGTAGATCAGGTGACAACGCCTTTCAAAGCCAGTGTAAAACATGTAGGCGCAGTTGCATTACCCTATTTCGCTGTCTACGGAGCTTCCTTTCAGGCCAGCGATGAGGAAATCGATCAAAGTGCAAGGGATTATATCAGCTATATTAATAGGTATAGCAGGCAGTGACTAAGCGGGAGATTATACAAGCTCAAGCCTATATAATCTCCCGTATCTGCATGTGCGTATTATATTGAACAGGGTTGGGTTTAGATCCTGCCTTTGTATGCGGGAACAAATCTAATACTCTTCATCCTCATATTCCGTTTGTTCACTCTTCTCCACAGACGTTATTTTTTCCACTGTCCATCCCCATGCGTTTTTCTTCTTGTTGAACCTTCTCTTTTGGATATAATCGACCTTGTCATTAGTTTGAATGTTGTGTTCCTCTACCAATTTAGGAGAGATAAATGCATCATTTACAAATGCAAATGGCTTCGTGTATTCCTTGTCAACATAACCGCTCCCGGTTTGAACAAAATTAGATAGAAATGTTTCATCCCCCGGTGCAAGCTTATAAAGCTTAAATAAATTCGGTCGCTTTTTATCTTCAACCATTCTTACTTTTAGAGCTTCATCGGTTATCCAATGATGCGTTTCTTTAATGGAATCCATGTAGAAATATCCATCTTTTATCATTGAAAGGCTGCTATTTCCCAGGTATGCAAAATTGACTACACCTTTATCTTTATTGATATAGGTAACAAAAATATTGGTAAAAGGAAGCGTTCGATATAGGATTTCTTCAGCTTGGTCAGCGAATTCTTTCAGGTCATCTCTACTTTTAGCCGGCTTCGCTTCAAGATACCAGCTTTCACTTTTCCATTTTTCAAGCTGCTGAGATATTTTTCCCCATTTCTTCATTCGAGTTGAGATCAATTCATCCAATTCAAATTTTGCATGTGAAGACATCTTTTTCTCCACAAGAATCGGGATGATTTTTTCTTGTAAGCCAACTATCATTTCCGGTTTAGACTTACATAGTAATCCTGCACATAAGCAATTGAATTTTTCATCATCATTTCCAAGTTCACTAATTAAATCCCAAACCCAAAAGTCCTTGCTTTTCGTTCTTGCAAATGAAGTAACAGTTTCAAGGGCTTCATCTTTTCGGTTCACTTTTATCAATAATTTCGCTTTATAATACGGGAGCCATTCAAACGAAGGATTTTTTCGTATATGTATATTCAGGATATCGATCATGGAATGCAGCCTTTGTTCCGTTACCATATAAAGATCCAATGATAACAGCTTCTTTGCATGAAAATTCAGAACAAATTCTGCCAATGGCCTAACTTCTACACTCTCGCCATTATTATTAGTAAAGTTAGTCTTCTGAAGATCTCCCCGGTCAAACCAATCGAATCCAATGACATCCATAAACAGGAGGTAATTAGAATCATTTAATCTCCCGATCATTTCCTTAATTAGGAAACGCGATGCGGAAGATTTACTATTCACATACAGCCCTCTGTTCTCAATAAACTTCGCTTCATGGCCGCAAAACCTCAACAACTCTGGAAAAACTTTATTAGCAAACAGTTCTCCTTTCATTATTACCCTTCGAATGGACCATAAGATTGAATTGACTAACATTTTCTTTGAATCGTCAGTTGTAGACTCATTGAAAAAACAGCTTTCAAAAGATATCGCTGCATGATCATTCAAAATTCTTAAATTGTTGCTGTACCGGTCCATATTCCCTTCAGAAATTTTCAAATAATCATACATAATCCAGCCAAAAGTGATTACTGCATCTTCATTGTCTTGATTGGCTTTAAGATACGGAAGGATTACTTGGAATGCCTCTTGCAGCTTCTCCATTTTCCTCAGCTTCTTTGCTTCATCAATGGGGTCTTGATCCAGTTTCCCGCCGTTGCGCTGGACCTTCTCAGTTATTTTTCTTAACTCAGTTAGTATTTCAGTTATTTCTTCACTATCTTCTTTATTTAGTTTTAATTGCTGCACAAAAAGACTTTCATCGATCCGCTGGTTTGCGAAGTCTTGCAACAATTTGAATTTTACAAAGTACTTGGTGCAAATATGATACAAGTCATCGTTATGGTTTTTTGTTGTGTACATTTTGCACCTCCATTAGTCTAGACTATAAACTTCCTTTATCAACTCAACGATTTTTGAGAAAAGTTCCTTACTTCCCTCAATGTAAATGAATTTAGAAATCATTCCATCACCGTTATACCAAAGTTGGACATCGACATTATTATTTCGACTCACTAAATGTAATAACAAATTCCATTCATGATGACCCGAAACCTTCATTTGAATTTCATCTTTTTCTAAAATAGCAGCAAGCTCTTGCATATACGGTTTCATCACACCAATTTCACTAGAGACATCCTTTCGAGCTGGTTCCAATAATGGCAAAATCATTCCAAAATCCTCTTCTTCGCCAGACTTCAATCTGGGAATCTTCATTTCACCTTTCCCATTATAGTCGAAGAACAATTCAACTTTTCGGTTATTCATCTCCAGAGTGACAATTTCCAAATAATTTTTTGGGGCTATATTTAAGATAGTTGCCACACCTGACAGCTTAGTTTCCAAATAGTTTTGAAGCTGTTCGGTAGAAGTCTGTTCCCCCTTGGTGAGTGACAAAATGTAGTTCTTTTTATTTGGAGTACTTACAGATGATGACTCACAAAATTCCGTTTTCAAAAAAGGAGAGATGGGTTTCCAATTAATTAGACGAACATTATTTAATCCGCTCGATATCCCTGTATAAATCCATTTGAAATATTCCTTATTCGTTCTACCTCGATTTTCTTCCTGGTTGGTATTAAAGAACACCGTTTCAAACGAATAAGCCATTGCCTTATTCACTGTCATCGCCCAACCAAACTTTACTTTCGCAACATTTAAAAGCTTAAAATATTCGCTTGTTGGTACTTTTAATTGTTCCAGCACTCGATCTCTGTATGTTTTCTCAAAACAAGTCAACTTCCGTTTGTCTTTGGAATCCCGATAAAGTGCTTTCCCATCTTTTTCAATTATCGTATATTGGTCAGGATGTTGTAACATTTCTTGATATTCGGTGCTACCTTCATATGGTTCGTTCTTAAAAGCAGCCTCTTCATAGCTAGATAAAACCATTTGATACGCAATCATCTCGTTTTTTTCCAGCTCATTCTTATTAGCTTTCAAGTAATTGTCAAATACAAGCGTTTCAATGATACATCCGTCTTGAAGCTTGATTTGGCAAGGAATAAATCGCAGTATTACTTTTTCGCCTTTAATGACCATAGCTTTTTCGATTATACGATCCTGATCAACAGTGATCACTTCGCCAAAATAACCATTGTCCACCCTTCTAGGCTCCACAAAAGAAAAAGGTTGTTCCATACTATCAAATGGCGAGATATCGTTTTCCACCAAAGCCGGCCGATAAGCGTGAATGGTTGTGTTAAAGACCACATAATCCTTTGCTGCTATTTCTCGACCATTTTTAATAAGATGCTTTTTTATCCAAGTATTCACTTTATTTGCTTGCTCATTGGAAAAAACCAGAATCTTACTGCTATTTGGACTTAAATAGGCTTCCTTCAACACCTCTGTTTGGTCTTTCTTCTCACAAACGGTAATCTCTTCGCTTGAATACATAAATAGCTCATTGTATCGGTCAGCCCGTATATTCTTTGAAATCTTATTGCATACTTTAATGATTTCAGAGCTCCCTTCATGATCTGGCAACTCGATATTCCCTATCTCTGAAGAAATATTCCGACTAGCAAGAAGCGCTCCCAAGTATTCTGGATTAACTGCATTTTCAGTGTTCGACCCGTAACTCAGCTTATTTCTGTCTCCAATGAAAATAACCTTTCGCTCGGGATTAGACTCGAAATCAAGATAACTTAACACATCATCTAACAAATACCCGGAACCGAATTGTAGCACGTCTGAATCAAAACTCGAATTCGTAATCAGTTGACTATCATCGATAATGTACAAGGCCTTATTTTGACCATGGATTTCATCATGTCCCTTTAAAGGAATATTCTTTTTGTAAAATTCATCGATTGTTTCACGCTTGAAATCATATACAGAATTAAATAGTGAATCCACTTCCTCTAGTTCAGGATTGTTTCTCAGCATCTTCCTTCTCAACCGATTAGAGTAAGCAAATACTGGAGCATCATTAAAACCTAAATCAAAGGCTATTTCTCGAATATCTGGAATGAGTGCAGTCTTACCACATCTCGTATTACCTGTTAGGGTCATAACTTTGCTGTCAGATATTAAAAATTCCCGAATTCGCTGTAGATAACTTCCATTTTTAGTTCGTTCTTCAACAGGAAATTCTTGTAACTCCGATTCGAAATGAATATCTGAGTGGTATTCATCCGCAGCAAATAAAGTCTCTGTAAACGTTTGTCTTCCCTTTTCCGACAAATAATTTATATTCTCATCAACCAGCACATCAATTATGTCGACAATTTTGTTGAGATAATGGTTTGAATCAACAATCGAAAAACTAATTTGGAACTGTCTTGGAATCCTACCAACCACTTCTACCTTATCCTGAAAGCAAACTACAGTTGATATAGACTTACGTTCAAAATCGTATAATCGAAATTTAAGTTCATCAATCAGCTTCATCCGTTGCTTGCCAAGTTGACTAAATGGATTCGGAGAGCTGCCTCCTTTAACAGTTACACCACCATTTAACGTCCATCTACCAAATCTGAAGTTTTCCTCAGATGGAAGCTCTAGTGTTCCGCTATAATCTTTAAAATCAATAATAATAATTTGGTTTTCAGTAACCAACAAGCAGTCTATTTGCAAATCTTCTCGCACAATACACTCTGGCATCCCAAGTAAAATACCGTCCCAATGCCTTTGCTCAAACACTTTAGATAATTCAACCGATATTTTTCTGAAAAATTCGTTTTCGTACGATTTTGAGGATTTGCCCTTGCGAACCTCTAACATATCATTCTGCCTCCCTATAATGTTCCTTCCTTGATGAATCCATTCTTTAACAATACCTTCTTTGAAGTCTTATTTAAAGGTATCACTTCTGCCTGCATATTGCTGAAAGGTAATGAGAAATTGCTTTTTCCTGTATTACATCGAAAAAAAGCGGGAGCATTAGCGCTCCCGCAATGAATCACATAGCCTCTGGTCTAGAGTGCCATTCCTATTGTGCGAGTATTCGATAAACATTAAGCCGCTGGCTGAGCAATCTGCGTTTGGCACAATCGGGCAACCCGAAGATATGTCGAAGGTCATTGTGAGCTTATTGTCCGATGATTTCGGCTGGGTTACAGCCCAGGACATTGAAGTGTCTGGCGGACATTTGCTTTAAGAAAGCTGTGTTCCCCGGGTAATACACGATGCGGAAGACAATTAATGCGCAGGCTGCCGTTTAGCCAGCATAAAAAGGGGTGTCCCACTGTCATTATCATGACTTAAGGGACACCCCTGATTATGCGATATTTTTACTTATTATACAGTCTGTAAAGGAACACCGCAGCTTCTGCTCTGGTTGTGTTTCCAGCAGGATTGACTTTGTTGCCGCTGCCTTCAATCAACCCTTCCTTAATCATCGCAGCTACGCTGTTCACCGCATAGGAAGCAACTTCAGACTTGTCAGAGAATCTGTCCAGATCCGCAGCCTCACCCTGATTATTCAGCTTCTTCACGAGCTTCAAAGCTCTTTCGGTCAACACCATCATGTCCTGTCTTGTGATCCTATGGGTGCTGCCGAATCTGACGTTATCTATGCCATTTGTAATACCAAGAGCTTTGGCAATTGCAATTTCATTATAGTAATAGTTGTTTTCCTGTACATCGCTGAAATTCCCGTTTACTTTTGCAGTCAAGCCAAGTGTTCTGACAAGGGAGTACAGGAAATCCGCTCTTGTGATATCGGCTGACGGATTAAATACATGACCCTCTGTCTTGAGAATATCCTTTGACGCAAGTACTTCAATTGCGTTCTTGGCCCATCCTGCCGTTCCGAGATCAGTAAACGTTTTGTATACGTAAGCTACTGCGTAGCTGCTGAAATGAGTGGTTGTGAAGGTTACCAGACCGGTTTTCGGCGCATAGCGTCCGCTCGGTACTGAGCTAACTTCTCCGTTTCCGTCAATGTACCAGACAGTAATTCCTTCGGGATTCTTCAATTCATCTGCAGACGGCTTGTAAGGAACGGATACGGTTACGGGCGCATCCGGATTGCTCCAGACCGTTTCTTTTCCGTCCACCTTAAGACTAAGCTGTATAATCGGCTTATCGCTTAGAGCCGCCTTTACATCCGCCGGAAGCTTGGCCTTGTCGCCTTTTCCAAGCTCCAGCGCTACTTCCTTGCCGCTGCTTTCAGCTGTGCCTGCCAACATGTTACCGGAGATTACTACCAGACCAAATTCAGTCGAAATTGTGAGTTTGTCATCCTTTGTTCCGCTTGTCAGCGCTTCAGCCGGCAAGCCTACCGAGTAGGCATTCACTCCTTGGGCCACAGGTATATCCAGGGTAACATTCTTCTCCATAAACTCCTTTGCCTTTTCCAGTTCCAGCGCCTTAACAAATGCAGTTCCATCCTTCACGGTCGTCTGCATGGTTACTATTTGATCCTGAACAACCGGTGCTGCAGGTGTAGGAGTTGCAGATGCTACAGGTGCAGGAGCTGCGGGTTCAGGCGTTGCTGGTGCAGGCGTTGCCGGTGTTGGCGTTGCAGAAGGTGTCCCGGAGCCCGGTGTAGGCGTTGCCTCTGTTCTACCGTTTGTGACTTTTATGGTGTACGTCTTTACCGTACCGTTTGCAGCCGTTACCTCTATCTTAATATCCGCTCTTGTACCAGGTGTTAGCGTTATGGCTCCGGAAGCTGTCCCGCTGGCAACAACAGTGCCGTTCACTTTAATGGATGACCTGCTGTCTGCCGCAGATGCTGTTACGGCAATGCTGCTGGCATCCTGCAGGGAAACCTCGTACGCTGTGACCGCTGCGTTAAAAGCCGGCAGGAGTGTTCCCGCACTCAGTGTCAAGGCGCTGAGGTCTGCATTTACACTATTAGGTATATAGACTCCAAGATCGCCAAGGTCAATGGCATTGCTCCGGATGGTCTCGTATTCGCCTGCAAAGTAACCATCCAGATACGAATGTCCAAGTATGAATCTGTCCGGATTCATGGCGCCATAGTAGCCGGCATTTGCATTGCTCTGACCGTCAAACAGGACATAGCTTCCCTGCCATCCTGAACCGGACACGCCCCAGCTGATGATGTGATCGATATACGGGGCGAACTTGGTAAAGGTTTTGTAGAGCAGCGCGTACTCATAACCAAGGGCATCCGACTGTCTGACATTTAGCACTGCGGGAGCAGTCGCGCCGCCTCCGGGTGCATCGGTCGGAACCTTAAGATCAAGCTCTGAATAGGTAATCCCAGACAGCAGGCCCCGGTCAACGAGGGAGGCATACAGAGCCATCGCGTATTGGTTATCGCTTGCAAGGGTTTTGCCAACCGCATCGTGTCCCTGGATACCAATGTCTTCGATAAGGGGTCTTCCGTCATACAGCGGATCGGAGAGCCATGCGGTATTTAATTCGAGAACCATGTTATATACCGTCCTGGCCTTGCTGCGGGTTGCAAGTCCGTAATCATTGTAGGTCAGCTTTGGAGGATTGTCGACGATATAAGCGTCAATGCTGCCGTCCTTGTCGTGTCCGTCGAGCTTCATGTACTCCGGAAGGTTAGCGTAATTAGCCTTGTAAGCCGCAGCCATCTTGGCGTTCGGTGCCGCGATATGCGCGTTTTTGAAGAGCAGATAAATATAATGCCCGGTGATGTCGCCGCCAATTTGATCATCCGACATGGCAGCTAGCCAGTTGGTGTGTTTAAGGCTCGTTCTCCAGCTGTTCGCATCCTCTGGGATGAGTTCGCTGTGGCGGCTTTCGTGAACCTCTTCGTTGAGCACATCCCATGAATTGAAGGGGATCACTCCACGCGTTTCGCTTGAACCGTACTTCGTATCTGTAGTCAGAAAGTGCCGCATCACATACATGGTGTGATTAAACTGCACTCTTCTTGCCATTTCTTTGTCTACCTTAACCGTAGTTGTCACGCCGTTGCCAAGCCCGTAGAAATCGGCCGAGCCATTGTACCCGGAGGACAGGTTCGCGGGAATAATCTGAGTCATCCATCCGGGTGCCTGGTTGTACCATGCCAGAACATGGCCGTGAGACTTATACTGTCCGGGAGTTCCGGAATCCCTGATCGCCTGATAAGCGCTGGTCGGGAAGCTGTATTCAGCTAAGCCAGGGCTAGTCGTTGCACCGTTCAGTGCTGCGCCGGTAACACTTTTCAGCCATTCGGGACCACGGGGATGTGTCCCATCTGCCTTTAAATTATTGCCGTCTACAAAAATCTCATAGTGATTGGCTCTGGTTCCGGTTACGGCTCCGGTTCCGATGGAACCAACCATGAACAGGCCATTCTCCTTATTGTAAACACTCTTTAGAGGCGCTACAGCACTCTGGTGTTCCTTGTTGACTACGTCAGGAAGCGCAATGCCGTTAGGATCAGGTGCAGTAATCTGGATGTTGGAGACAAGCAGCATACCGGTTTCTGCAGAACGGGCATTCTCGCCATGGAGCTCAAGGATAAAATTCGAGGAATCGCCTGTCGAGGCGTTTATGCTGTGATGAGCCTTCAACCAGGATTCACCGTTGTAGCTGCCCACCCAGTCGGGATTAAGGTTATTATACTGGTAATCTCTGAGGTAGGAGTCGAGGTTCGTGTTCGCATTTCTGATTCTCCACCTCATGTATTTGCCCTGTGCGCTCTTGGGATAATAGACATCGAATTCAATCGTTGACCCCTCTGTTACTTTTACAGCCGGGGACAGCGGGGATTCAATGCTTATACCGCCGAATGTGCTTTTTCCGCTATGGGCGTAATTAATCTGGAGAACTTCAGCCTTGCCTTGGGAATCTGCAAAAGGATACGGAATCATTTGGAATGTGCCACCGGCAAAGTCAGCGGGAACACGATTATCCAGCGGCGTTCTTGCCGTCCAGTTATTAGTGGGCGCTGTGACTTTTACAGGAACTTTACCGGGACCCGGATCAAGACGGAAATAGGGATCGGAACCGTCTGATTTAATATTTTTATTAAAAATCACGATTGCTTCTTTTAAAATGGCTATAGCCTCGTCAGTGGGGGTATTGGCATTGCGCGCAAGCTCAAGAGCATGATTAAGAGCTTTGAGTTCGCTCTCATGCACCCAAGGAAAAGCCTGGTTCACATCGGAACCATAGACGGCTCCATAGACAGACTGACTGACTTGGAGCGGGAATTCCTGACTGCCGGTTATTAAAGCTTCGGCCTCAGCAATGAGTTCATTCAGTTCAACCGTCCCTTCTTCTCCGGCTGCAGCAGCCGGGACGGGAGTATACGTGAATACGGAGAACAACATGATGACGATGAGGAGGCGGGAGATGCGGATTACACATTTTCGGCTGTTCATCTTTGTTTGACTCCTTTTCTTAAGGAAACCTCTAAAGTCTCGTATTAGAGTCCCCCCAATTGATAGGTTGTTTTGGGTATTCGTATTTGCTAAAATTTACTCCTTGGCTACGTCAAGTCTGACTTAACGAATAATCCCCCCCTCTGAACATATAAGACAGACAAAACTTGAAAACGCATTCACAAAAGCAGATGGGCAGAAGGGCTCGATTATCTGCAGCCATGACATTTGAATGCAGCCCTGCTGCTGTAACAGCTCTCATAATAACAACAGGAGGGGAAAGTCTAAATACGGGTAATGCACGAATCATTTTAATATAATACGCAAATAGATCACTTCTTATCTGATTCTGCATTAGCAAAAAAAGATGCTATTAGCATATTCATCTTACACGGTTCAAAAGATAAGCCGATTGATCGAAATATTTTGGCTTTCTTGCGAACCTATTCAATGAAGATTTGGACTGTCCGATATTGATACTAGAGACATTCATTTAACTGTGATCCACTAACGAGTGGCCTATGACGTATAGAAAGGCACGAATACATACTTGAATATTCCATGCTAGGGGGAGCCAAAGAAGCGAATGTGACAGGGATCAGTCACGTTATGTATTTAAAATTTTAATAATTACAATTTAAGGAGACATTTATGAAGAAAAAATTTAAAGTGAAGTCGATATCGCTCCTATCTACAGCTGCTTTGCTTGGTGCCCTGGTACCACATACATCTGCAGCGGAGTCTTTGACCGATATCTCAAACAGCTATGCCAAAGATGCCATTATTGAGTTAGTCGAAAAAGGAATTATCAATGGTACTGGTGACGGCAAATTCAATCCGACAAGTAATATTAAACGACAGGACTTTGCTATTATACTGGCGAAGGCTCTCAATTTGAACCTTAGCACCCCTCCACAATCCTCTACTTTCACAGACGTCCCGGTAAACAGTTATGCCTTTTCTGCCGTAGAAGCTGCAGTTAAAGCAGGCCTTTTTAAAGGTATGGGTAATGGAACATTTGGTGCCAATCAAAGCCTCACCCGTGAACAAATGGCTGTAATCTTTGTGAATGCATTAGGTGTTAACAGTACCGGAAAAGGACAGAATTTAAAATTTTCAGATGCTAATTCAATTGCCAGCTGGGCTAAAGATGCAGTTGGTGCTGCCGTTGAATTGGGCCTTATGAATGGAAATCCCGATGGCACCTTCAACCCGGTTAATAATGCTAGCCGTCAGGATGTAGCTATTGTCGCTTCTAAGTTTTTAACCGAAAAGACTAAGATTGATGAACAAAAGTCTGTGACACCGACACCGACACCGACACCGACGCCGACAACTACACCTACACCAACACCAACACCAACGCCGACACCTATATCTACACCAACAACGACGGCATCGACACCAATACCTACATCTACACCTATACCAACACCAACACCTATTTCTACACCAACAACAACGCCGGCACCCACTCCTACCCCGACACCACAAAATTCAGCAGATCTAGAAGCAGCAACTAAGGTGAAGGATCAAATCGCTGCCTTGCCTGCAAAAGCAGCAGTCATTCTAGCTGACAAAACAGCTGTAGTTAAAGCACGTACGAATTTGGATGCCTTAACACCTGCCCAGAAGACGCTGGTAGGAGATATTACTAGATTGACGGATGCGGAGGCCGCTATTGCTGAGCTGGAAGCTCAAGCTGCTCTTGACCTGGCTACAGCAACTAAGGTGAAGGATCAAATCGCTGCCTTGCCTGCAAAAGCAGAAGTCATTCTAGCCGACAAAACAGCTGTCGTTAAAGCACGTACGGATTTGGATGCCTTAACACCTGCCCAGAAAACGCTTGTGGGAGATATTGCTAGATTGACCGATGCGGAGACAGCTATTGCTGAGCTAGAAGCTCAAGCTGCTCTTGATCTGGCTGCAGCAACCCGGGTGAAGGACCAAATCGCTGCCTTGCCTGCAAAAGCAGAAGTCATTCTAGCCAACAAAACAGCTGTCGTTAAAGCACGTACGGATTTGGATGCCTTAACACCTGCCCAGAAAACGCTTGTGGGAGATATTGCTAGATTGACCGATGCGGAGACAGCTATTGCTGAGCTGGAAGCTCAAGCTGCTCTTGATTTGGCTGCAGCAACCCAGGTGAAAGACCAAATCGCTGCCTTGCCTGCAAAAGCAGAACTGACTCTAGCTGACAAAACAGCTGTAGTTAAAGCACGTACGAATTTGGATGCCTTAACACCTGCCCAGAAAACGCTTGTGGGAGATATTGCTAGATTGACCGATGCGGAGACAGCTATTGCTGAGCTGGAAGCTCAAGCTGCTCTTGATCTGGCTGCAGCAACCCTGGTGAAAGACCAAATCGCTGCCTTGCCTGCAAAAGCAGAAATCATTCTAGCCGACAAAACAGCTGTCGTTAAAGCACGTACGGATTTGGATGCTTTAACACCTGCCCAGAAGACGCTGGTAGGTGATATTGTTAGGTTGACAGATGCGGAGGCCGCTATTGGTGAGCTGGAAGCTCAAGCTGCTCTTGACCTAGCCGCAGCAACCCGGGTAAAAGACCAAATCGCTGCCTTGCCTGCAAAAGCAGAAGTCATTCTAGCCAACAAAACAGCTGTCGTTAAAGCACGTACGGATTTGGATACCTTAACCCCTGCCCAGAAGACGCTGGTGGGAGATATTGCTAGATTGACGGATGCGGAGACAGCGATTGCTGAGCTGGAAGCTCAAGCTGTTCTTGACCTGGCCGCAGCAACCCTGGTGAAGGACCAAATCGCTGCCTTGCCTGCAAAAGCAGAAGTCATTCTAGCCGACAAAACGGCTGTCGTTAAAGCACGTACGGATTTGGATGCTTTAACCCCTGCCCAGAAGACGCTGGTAGAAGATATCGCTAGATTGACGGATGCGGAGGCAGCGATTGCTGAGCTGGAAGCTCAAGCTGCTCTTGATCTGGCTGCAGCAACCCGGGTGAAGGACCAAATCGCTGCCTTGCCTGCAAAAGCAGAAGTCATTCTAGCCAACAAAACAGCTGTCGTTAAAGCACGTACGGATTTGAATGCCTTAACCCCTGCCCAGAAGACGCTGGTAGGAGATATCGCTAGATTGACGGATGCGGAGGCAGCTATTGCTGAGTTAGAAGCTCAAGCTGCTCTTGATCTGGCTGCAGCAACCCTGGTGAAGGACCAAATCGCAGCCTTGCCTGCAAAACCAGAAATCATTCTAGCCGACAAAACAGCTGTCGTTAAAGCACGTACGGATTTGGATGCTTTAACCCCTGCCCAGAAAACGCTTGTGGGAGATATTGCTAGATTGACCGATGCGGAGACAGCTATTGCTGAGTTAGAAGCTCAAGCTGCTCTTGATCTGGCTGCAGCAACTAAGGTGAAGAACCAAATCGCTGCCTTGCCTGCAAAAGCAGAACTCATTCTAGCCAACAAAACAGCTGTCGTTAAAGCACGTACGGATTTGGATGCTTTAACCCCTGCCCAGAAAACGCTTGTGGGAGATATTTCTAGATTGACGGATGCGGAAGCAGCGATTGCTGAGTTAGAAGCTCAAGCTGCTCTTGACCTGGCCGCAGCAACCTGGGTGAAGGAGCAAATCGCTGCCTTGCCTGCAAAAGCAGCAGTCATTCTAGCCAACAAAACAGCTGTCGTTAATGCACGTACGGATTTGGATGCTTTAACCCCTGCCCAGAAGACGCTGGTAGGAGATATTGCTAGATTGACGGATGCGGAAGCAGCTATTGCTGAGCTGGAAGCTCAAGCTGCTCTTGATCTGGCTGCAGCAACCCGGGTGAAGGACCAAATCGCTGCCTTGCCTGCAAAAGCAGAAATCATTCTAGCCAACAAAACAGCTGTCGTTAATGCACGTACGGATTTGGATGCTTTAACACCTGCCCAGAAAACGCTGGTGGGAGATATTGCTAGATTGACGGATGCGGAAGCAGCTATTGCTGAGCTGGAAGCTCAAGCTGCTCTTGATCTGGCTGCAGCAACCCTGGTGAAGGACCAAATCGCTGCCTTGCCTGCAAAAGCAGCAGTCATTCTAGCCAACAAAACAGCTGTCGTTAAAGCACGTACGGATTTGGATGCCTTAACCCCTGCCCAGAAGACGCTGGTGGGAGATATTGCTAGATTGACGGATGCGGAAGCAGCTATTGCTGAGCTGGAAGCTCAAGCTGCTCTTGATCTGGCTGCAGCAACCCTGGTGAAGGACCAAATCGCTGCCTTGCCTGCAAAAGCAGCAGTCATTCTAGCCGACAAAACAGCTGTCGTTAAAGCACGTACGGATTTGGATGCTTTAACCCCTGCCCAGAAGACGCTGGTGGGAGATATTGCCAGATTGACGGATGCGGAGGCAGCGATTGCTGAGCTGGAAGCTCAAGCTGCTCTTGATCTGGCTGCAGCAACCCTGGTGAAGGACCAAATCGCTGCCTTGCCTGCAAAAGCAGAACTCACTCTAGCCGACAAAACAGCTGTCGTTAAAGCACGTACGGATTTGGATGCTTTAACCCCTGCCCAGAAGACGCTGGTGGGAGATATTGCTAGATTGACGGATGCGGAGACAGCGATTGCTGAGCTGGAAGCTCAAGCTGCTCTTGATCTGGCTGCAGCAACCCTGGTGAAGGACCAAATCGCTGCCTTGCCTGCAAAAGCAGCAGTCATTCTAGCCGACAAAACAACTGTCGTTAAAGCACGTACGGATTTGGATGCTTTAACCCCTGCCCAGAAGACGCTGGTGGGAGATATTGCCAGATTGACGGATGCGGAGGCAGCGATTGCTGAGCTGGAAGCTCAAGCTGCTCTTGATCTGGCTGCAGCAACCCTGGTGAAGGACCAAATCGCTGCCTTGCCTGCAAAAGCAGAAGTCATTCTAGCCAACAAAACAGCTGTCGTTAAAGCACGTACGGATTTGGATACCTTAACCCCTGCCCAGAAGACGCTGGTGGGAGATATTGCTAGATTGACGGATGCGGAGACAGCGATTGCTGAGCTGGAAGCTCAAGCTGTTCTTGACCTGGCCGCAGCAACCCTGGTGAAGGACCAAATCGCTGCCTTGCCTGCAAAAGCAGAAGTCATTCTAGCCGACAAAACGGCTGTCGTTAAAGCACGTACGGATTTGAATGCCTTAACCCCTGCCCAGAAAACGCTTGTGGGAGATATCGCTAGATTGACGGATGCGGAGGCAGCTATTGCTGAGCTGGAGTTAGTAGCAACGGCTAAACAGAATTTGAATGTAACGTACAATGGAACCGATGATAAAGTTACATTGCCAAGTGTTCAAGATGGCGCCGCTGTTACTTGGATATTAAAAGATTCAGTACAATCATCAATTGTAAATATTTCAACGGGGAGTATTAACCGAGCAGGATTACCAGCTAATACTGACGTAGTGCTCATAGCGACAATTACCTCAGGAACTGTTTCTGATACAAAAGAATTTACAATCAATGTTCAAGCGGAGAATATTGAACCTGAGAGTATTACAAGTAAAGCCGTAACAAATTTTGACTTCTCATTCGAATATGCTACACAAGCGAGGAAAGAAAGCAAAAAGATAACCTCAACGGATTTCCAAAGTAATCCGAAACATTTCACTATAAGTGATGGAACGGTTACAATTCCCGTTGACCTAACCTGGAATATTCCGTTAAATGGATTTAGCTCAGGACAGGTAGTGGGCTCAGCGGTAGATAGTTTTATCCAAGACTACTATAATGCACATGGAATCAATTTAGGGAACCGGACAGTAGCTGGAATGGGGTTCGGAGACACGTTCTTTATAACCACCTTTAAAACGGGATCAGATGCTTCTGTTACATTAGGCGGGAATGACTGGTCATTTTTCTTTGATAATAACCATTACACCGGTACTGACGAAGATCGCACCAAAAACCGTACGTTTAACATCAGTGACGGCACCAACACAGCAACTATTTTGTTAGAATGGGAGTATCTCGATATGGATGACTTGGTCAGTGATCTAAATTATCAACTAGCATCAGTATCCGTCACAGCAAAAAAAGTAAATGATACCCAATTCCAACTTGTCGCAAACTCTGCAGAGATAACATTAACCATTACTGGAACAGATAAAAGCCAGTTCTTCGAAAATTAGGCCACGAACAGATTGTTCCTCCAATTGCAATTGCTGCTGTCTCCACATTTTCGGATGATTAAACCGCTCAGCGATTGAAATTCGGAGACAGCATATCTTTTCGAGAGGATCCCTCTCTACCCTGAAAGTAATGCCCCTGCAACCATTAGTTGCAGGGGCATATTAATTATTCGGAACAAAGCCACGTTTAAAAGTTTGTATAAATATGGGATTTTATTGGGAATATCTGATTCTTAAAAAGCAGCTTAGGGGTAATATATAGAGCGGCATCCGCCTACATAACGGTCTGTTGTTGGCATAAAGGACAATACAGTTGTCCTTCCTGTGGATGATAAGTGCAATTATTACAAGATAGGAGAACAAAAATGAATAATCAAACCCAGGATACATATCGCTTTCAGGTTAACTTAAGTGGCATGATCAACATTTTGTCTAACCATTTGTATAGCAGCCCGAAGGTATTTTTGAGGGAGCTGCTGCAAAATGGCATAGATGCGATTACTGCACGGCAGGCCTATTCCCAGGATGAATACGAGGGCAGGATTCATGTCGAAGTAAGCGAGGCTTCAACCGGGGCGACCCTATTAGTAGAAGATAACGGGATCGGGTTAGACGAGTCGGATATTCATGAGTTCCTGGCGATGATCGGACAATCCTCCAAGCGGGGCGAGGATTTTCTTCAGACCAACACCTCTTTTATCGGGCGGTTTGGCATCGGGCTCTTGTCCTGCTTTATGGTAAGTGACGATATCGTCCTGGTTACACAATCCGCCAAGGGCGGACCTGCACTGGAATGGCGCGGGAAGCCGGACGGAACCTATACGATCCGCAAGCTCGAAGGGATACACACTCCGGGAACCAAAGTTTTTTTGCGTTGCAAAGAAGGCTCCGAGCCGTACTTCAAGACAGACAATCTGCAAGAATGGCTGTTCCATTATGGTGCTCTGCTGCCTTATCCCATCGAGTTGGTGTCCAACCAAGCCACTCGCTTAATTAATCCGCCTTCCCCGCTATGGGTCAAAGATCCGCAGCTGGCCCGGAAGCATCGCAGCGAGGTGCTGGCCTTTGGCAAGCAGGTGCTCGGGGAGACGTTCCGCGATTTCATTCCCCTGCACACCTCCTCAGGCCGGACAGGAGGTATTGCCTTCATCCTGCCGCAGGCAGTGAACCTGGGCGCCAAACGCAATCACCGGGTGTACCTGAAGCACATGCTGGTCTCCGAAGCCGCCGGCAATGTCCTGCCGGACTGGGCGTTCTTCGTCAAATGCATGATCTGGACCGATGAGCTGCAGCCGACCGCTTCCCGGGAGCATTTCTATGAAAACGTCCAGCTGGAACAGGTGCGGGAAGAACTGGGGAACACCCTTCGTCAGGAATTGATGCGGATGGCGGAATATGATCCGGATCGCCTGCAGTCCATCATTTCACTGCACGCCTTATCCATGAAGGCCCTCGCGGTGGTAGATTCGTCGTTCTACTCGATTATTCACGAGTGGCTCCCGTTTGAGAGCACGTTTGGTACGAAGCCGCTTGGCGAGCTGAAGCTGCAGTCCCCGCTTTACTTTACTGCTACTCTGGACGAATACCGCCAGATTACCCATGTGGCTTCGGCCCAATCCATGCTGGTGGTGAATGGCGGGTATATTTATGATGCCGAGCTGCTCTCCCTGCTGCCCCTAATTGACCCGGATGTGCAGACGGAGCGGTTGCTGCCGGAAGAGGTATCGTTATCTTTTACCGATATTACACCTCAAGAGCGGCTTGACTACTATGAATCCATAAGATTGGCGGATAGTGTGCTGCAGAAATTCCGCTGCCAGGTGCAGCTTCGCCGCTTCAAGCCAGAGGAGATTCCTGTGCTTTACACGCTGTCCCAGGAGTCTGCCCAGTGGCGTGTTATGGAGGCGGCCAAAGAAGTGAGCACCGATGCTCTGTCCTCCGTTCTGGGCAGCCTGGGTGCTACATTAAAAGATGCGGCATACGCAACGCTCTACTTTAACCTGAACAATCCCGTCATTGAGCGGGCCTTTCATCCGGCACACAAGGCGATGCTGCCGTCTATTGTCGAGATGCTGTACTGCAATGCGCTAATGATGGGACATTATCCGATGAACCGTCAGGAGATAGCGCTTCTGAACAAAGGCATCATCCAATTCATTGATTGGGGTATGACGGCCAGTCATTCAACAGGAGGAGACGTATAGATGAATCTTACCGAGATGAGTTTCGAAGAGCTGATGGATGAAGCCTACGACATGCCCGGAGGAAAAGCTAAGCTGGAGCTGCTGGAGCAGGCGGTACGGGTGGCAGATGCCGCAGGGGATATCGATCAGGGCTTTGAAGCCCGCAGTGAAATCGTAGAGACGGGCAGCTTCCACGGCTATCCAATGAAGGCATTAGTCGCCTTTTCCTGGCAATTGGGACAGTATGACAAAAATCCGGACCGGTTTGATAGCTCCACCCTGCTGTGGTCCTACAAGTGGGTTCTGGACCGCATCACCTCTTTTGCCGATATTAGCCGTGTCCAGATTGATAATCTGCTGGAGGACATGAGGATACGCTTTGCGGCCGAAGGCTATAGCAGCCGTTCCTATCACTACTACCGGGCGCACATCTTCGCAGAGGTTGGGGAGCTGAACCATTCGCAGGCAGAATGGAACATCGTACAGGCCATGGATCGGGATGAGATGAGCGATTGTCCGGCCTGTGAGCAGAACCGCCTTGTCGAGTTTCTGGCGAAGCGGGGAGACGACGAAGGGACCGTGAAGGCAGCCGAGCCGATTCTCAAAGGTAAAATGAGCTGCGGCGAGGTGCCCCATGTGACCATCTCGAAGGTACTGTTCCCCCTCCTGCGGCTGGGCCGCCAGCAGGAAGCGGATAAGCTTCAGAAGAAGGGCTTCAAACTGGTAAAGGGTAACCGCGACTTTCTGTATCACCAGGGAGAGCACATCGGATACCTGACCTTGACCGATCCAATCAAGGCGCTGGAGGTTTTTGAAGAGTATATCGCCTCCTCTCTCGATCATGAGAACCCGGTCGACCGGATGATATTCAACGCCTATTCGGCCAAGCTGTTCCGCCAGCTGGCGGGAGAATCCATCAAGTTCCAGGTCAAGCTTCCGGCAGGACACCCGTGTGAGCACCAGTCCGGGGAGGTAACGTTGCTTGCGAAGCACTTCCAGCAAGCCGCTCTCGCCACCGCGGAAAAACTGGATAAGCGAAACGGTAACGATTACTATACCGCACTCCTGCAACGATTGTAGTATATGTTCTTGTTCTGTGTTCACAATCTTAATATAGGAACAGTGTTAATGATGCCTTATACTAACCTTTGATGCGCTTATCGTAGCGCTGCTGTCCAATAAAATAATAGACCGCCCTGCCGGCAAAGGCATGCGGTCTATTATTTTTATTAAAAAAACCTTATAAATTAAGGAACAAACAGCCTCCACATAGGATGAGTGCTGACGGTAGCTTAAACTAAGCTGTGACTGTATTCACCCTTTAGATCACTGTCCCATTATATCCGATTCGTTACGCATGGTAAAAACAAATGATTTTTAAACTTAATCAATCTCAACCTATTGAAAAAATACGATATCGTATTATAATTAATCCGATATCGTACTTACAAGGAGAACAACTATGAATTCTGAACGCATGAAAATATTGGATTTTATGATCGCAATCAATAAACTTGACGGTTTATATTATTCTATTGCTAAACAAATTGGGGTTCATGAGAATGAGTTTGTGCTATTATATGCCCTTTCAGACGGGAAACCACATTCACAACGCCAAATCTGTGACGACTGGCAGGTACCTCGCACGACAATCAACTCCGTCACCAAAAAATTTGTAAAGTTAGGCTATATTGATCTCGTCCCTACCGGCCACAAAGAAAAGGAATTGTTCATAACAGAATCTGGAAATGCCTATCTTACAGCAATCTTCTCCGATCTTTTCCAAAAAGAGGCCAATGCTTTTAAACACACTTTAGAGCCATGTGCAGATATCGTGACGGAAGCGATTTCTCAATTTGTCTTATCACTTGAAAATTCACTAAAAAACATAAATGGAGAAAGTAAACATGAATGAAATCACATTTGAACCCGTAATTGAATTAGCATTAGATGAATTTAAGAAGAGACTCCAGACCGCTTTTTCTCTAGCGATAATAGCAATGAATGAAAAAGCTTCCGACGAGCCTATTCCATCTGATCAAGACATTGAAAGAAATTATTACAACAAAGAGGCAGAAACCTATAACGTCTACAAAAGTGGTCAGCGTGTCGGCGGCATCATTGTGTCCATTAATCACTTATCAAACCATAATCATTTGGATTTCTTCTTTATCGATCCGGAACATCACAGCAAAGGTATCGGTTTTGAGGTGTGGAGAGCCATCGAAGAGAAATATCCCGAAACCGAAATCTGGCAAACGGGCACACCTTATTTTGAGAAGCGAAACATTCACTTTTATGTGAATAAATGCGGCTTTCAAATCAATGAGTTTTTCTGTGAACACCATCCAGATCCCCATGGACAGCAAGAAGACCTCTCTGATGATAGTGACGGTTTTGATGACGGATTTTTCAATTTTATTAAGTTTATGAAAAACAAGACTCATAAAGCAGATTAGCTTTCACAAAAGAGAAAGTAAGGGACAATCTTTGGCAGGCACCATGCCATCCACTTGGGGTTCTATGCATTATGTTTCGTATAATAGGAGGTTTATATGTCCATAGTCAATCATTTAAAAAGTTTTTTTGGGGAGGAAGCCGTAAACAGTGGGCGGCAGAAGGAATTGGACATCGCAAAAGGGCTAGCAGTTATATTTATGATATGGCAGCATATCCTTGGTGTGTTTAATGTTCCAACGTATGGTGCTTTTGAAGATTTCGCTGTCAGTATTTTAGGTTCTCCTTTTGCTGCTCCTGTATTTATGTTTACTATGGGGATGGGCATAACCTATTCCAGGAATAACCATCCCTCCAATTTATTCAAAAGAGGTTTACATCTTTTTATCATTGGATTTGCTCTGAATGTCAGCAGGTGGATCATCCCTGAAAGCATTCGAACACTCATTTATGGAGACG
The DNA here is from genome assembly GCF_038595055.1 of Paenibacillus sp. FSL R7-0345. NCBI lineage: Bacteria > Bacillati > Bacillota > Bacilli > Caryophanales > Paenibacillaceae > Paenibacillus > Paenibacillus sp. FSL R7-0345. The sequence goes on along the minus strand of NZ_CP152002.1, from coordinate 769,656 downwards.
CCTTCCATATAACTGCACTACATAATTTTCTTATGATGGATATTCTCCAATTCGCAGCTTTGGCATTCGTTTTTATTGGAATCGTCAAGCAATTTAACATTCCGGCTAAAGCCGTTATATTCATCGCCCTAATATGTTCACTAATAGGAAATTTTGCGTTTTACAGATCCGCCAACTATGTCATTGCTGATATTGTGGGTCTGTTCATACCAACAAATGGTCATGTGACATTCCCATTTGTGAACTGGATCATTTTTGTTGTTGCAGGGTTTTACTTTGCTCACTTGTATCGGTATTTAAAAGATAAGCGAGGGTTTTTCCTTATGGTTACACCTGTCGCACTCGTAATTTCCGTAACCTATATTACTTATAGCTATATCGCAAAAAAAGGAATGTTTGGTGATGAAAATTCCTTCTTCTTTATGACATTTATAGGTATGATTTTCAACATTATCCTGGTGATTGGATGGATCGGTCTTTTACATTTACTATTTAATAGAATAGAGGGGCTATTTATTACTTTTATGTCTGGCTTAAGTAAAAATATCAATTCAGTCTATGTCATCCAATGGACAATAATCGGGTTTTTATCTACACTATTCTCCATTTCCCTATCCCACTTAACAGAAGTCATGCTCCTTATTTCTATTTTATTTGCCTCCTATATACTTAGCAACGTGTGGAAGCAATTAAAAACAAAGGAAAGGTAAATATAGGGCACAACCATTGGCTTCAAACGTAATATTATCTTGTTCCCATAATGGTGCGTTGACATTTCCACATAGTAAAGCCACTGAATGCTATATACGCGCTCAGTGGCTTTAAATAGTTTATGATCCATATGTTTTATTGTCTTTCCATCAACACAACGCTCTCCACATGCACCGTATGCGGGAACATATAGCACTAGGATGTGATCTGTTGCAATACGCGGAAGCCTTGATCTGACGGGCTTTTAGACAATGGACTTCCATTCTGGATGGCTGGTTTCCGGGTGGTTCTGTTGATGTTTTACATCAATTTTACATCAATTATATTTTAGATCTCCACTGTAATGAAGCATATATCTAATTATTTGTGTCATGGACCCAAACTACAAAGTATGTCACCATTGCCTCCAATACTTGCTCTAATTTAAAGGAGATTATTGCATTTAATAAATTGGATGTTTTCGATATCAACAAAGTTCTCCTTATTTATTTGGGTTATGATACTATTCTTATAATGATATCTGTATACTTCATTATAATTGTATGAGTAATTGCGGCTAGACCAATGTTCATATTCAGCATCTGTTGTATATTTAAGTCCATTAATCTTCACTTTGAAATCCTGTATTCTATCTTCAATTTCGGATAATTCACTGGACTTATCAAGATTATATATATACTGCTTATATTGATTCCCTTTTAAAAATTCTGTAATTATAACGTCTTTATGGGTAATCGTGATATTAGAATTAGGTCCGTGTGGGAAATCAATAGAGTGGTTATAACCAAAAACACCTCTTACTTCCCATGATTGCTCACCAAATTTGTAAGATAATTCTTTCCGTCTAAAACCATCCCAGAGCAACCGCAAACCAAACTGGTTGATAATTTTTAGATTTGGATAAAAATGAGTTCCATTTTCAATAGAATCTGCAGAAAATGCTCTCCCATAATAGTCCCAAACGTAAGCGTTATACATATTATGTTTGTATTCTGGTTGATTCTCTAAAAAATCAAACATATACACTGTGGAAAAAAAATTATATCTCCAATTGGGATTTCTATAATTATGCTTAATATCGATATAAACTCTTTCCTGCGCATCGTCATACGAAACAGTGTTATCTAATAGCTCCAGACGATTTCTATCAATTGCATATTTTAACCAACTTGCTTCATATGCCGAATCAGCAAATTGATCCTTTAACCAAACTTTCCTCTGCTGTTCATCTGATAATCCATAGGAGATCCAAATATCATATGCTCTTTTTACAAGCTCATATTTATGCTCATTTAGCTTATGACCTTCCTTTTCTTTATCTTCTATATCATCATTTATGAAATAATAGTCATTATTCCAATAATGAACATTTCGTTTTCCTGACCGATCCTTAGCACTTATTTGTTGGTTTATCATATAGGACGTTAATAAATGATTATTGTTTACATCCCAGTAACTCGCTACAGCAAAGAGCTTTTTCCAAAGTAGCTGTTCTTGTTTTGACTGACTGCAAAGAAATCTTTCTGCTATCTCCATATATCGCAATAAAACATCTATTTTCTCTTTTGTAATTTCATTTACCCACATGTTAGCTATACTTAATAAATATTGAATTTGCCGTTTGCCCGATTTACCTTCTAACGATGCAAACAGCTGGTAATCTTCATTTAACCGCTTTATAATACTCGCTTTTATACACTGCTCTTTAAATCTTACTTTTATATCATTTACATCAGTAATCTCACAATTTTCCTTATTTACATTCAACTTTGCAATCACTTTATCTAGTGTTTCTTGAGCAAAAAATTCGAATACATCTGGATAATATGCACTATACCGAGCAAGTAATTCAATTGTTTGAAACCCGTTCTGTCTCCACTCCCTATATTTCAAATTAAGAAGTACATAATCCAATTGTTCAAGCTTATCTATATTGAGATATTGCTGTTGTGATTTGTAATAATAATAAACATACCGCAAGCTAGATACCAGGTTATCAGAATCATTTGTCTTAGGCTCATACACTTGTTCCCAAAATAATGTCAAGCGTTTTTGAATTCTACCATCACCAGCTATTGTTGTTAGCAAAATATTCAAAAACTCAAAATACTCTTTCCAAAATCCTGAGATTTCATCTTCTTGGGATTCATAATATATAATAGAATAATAAGTATCGAATGTTATATGTTCATCCTTGGCTTCACCTCTAATAGATCGCAAAAAGATATATGTACTCATCAACAGTCTGAGGGTTTTATCATTAATTTGTTTTGTTTTTTCTTCTAATTTCGTCTCTTCTGAGCATTCCTTATAGAAAATATCAATATACTTCTGATCATATTGGTATACAAACTTCTGATATTCTTTAATTTCGCCTCCCAATTTGTTCTCTAACAAAGATAAAATTGCTTTTACATTTTCAAATTCATCCAGCTGCTTTCCCCGGGCATTTAATCGAATATAATTGGTAGAAGCAGTAAGTTCTGCATCTTTAGCCAATTCAGAAAGAAAATCAAAACAAATTAAAGTACTAGTTTTTAATTGATCATAAAATTCCGCGGCCTTAGAAACATCAATTTTTGTTTCAAGATTGTCTATAAAATCGCTAAACACATTAATAATAGAAATAACCGTAGTATCTGTAAGCCACTGAGACTTAAACCACGCTTTCAATTTAATTTGCTCTAACAGTGTGCGTTTATGGCGATCACGGCTTTTAAAAATATTTAGCCACATTTCTTTATTGTCCTTAATTCTCAAAAAGCTAAAAAATTCATTCGCATAATTTCTTGTCTCATAGGAAAAAGACTTCAGCTCGCAAAAGCGCTCAAATTCTCCCTCTGCTGAGATTAGTGCCAAATACCAATGCAGCAAATATAAGAACGTAAGCCTCTGTTGTCCATCAATAGGATAAAATGTAAGGTTATCACCTTCACCTTCATGCAAACCATATACAATATTCAGACTCAATTGTTTTCTAGACTGTAAGCTCTCTTTTACATCTTGGATCATTCTTAATCTTTTGTTTTTTATACTTACCTCATTCAGTCCCTGAACATAATCTCGTTGAATGGCAGGTATACATATATTATATTCCTCTAATAATCTATATAAGGAATATTCTTGTTTGGGTATGGTTAAGACATATTCATCCTTTATTAACATTCCTTTTACCCTTCCCATCCTTGTTATATTCTAGAAAATCTTTAATTGTTGAAATAATATCATACACATATTCATATCTACTCTCAAACATCCAGTATTCATTTGTAAATCGTTTTTTTGCATATACATTTGTAAAGGCTAAAATAGTTGCCAAAGGGATAAATTCTCCCGATTTCATTTTTTTGAAGATTGCATCCTTTTTTTTATTAAATGGTTTATTGCCGACACTTTCGCTTCCATTTACTATATTATCTAACAATGCCATATTTCCAATTGAATTATCAGACATTAAATAATTAAAATCATCTTTAAAAAACCGACTTACCTCAACTTCGATTGACTGGTTTACTAGGGTGAGTATTTCCTTTAACAAAGGAAGATAATGGGCACATGTCTTTATGTTATTTATGCTTTCTATATTATCAATGATAGCTTCATACATCCTTGTAAATATTCTATTGAAATTTATAATTCCTTCTTGACCCTCCTCATAAACTTTAGAATTCATTATAAATATAGATCCATTCATATATTTATCTACGTACCCAGTAATAAAATCTGTAAATTGTATATTTGGTAGTAATTCCTTCAAAACTCTAATGCAATTTTCACGTTCTTTTTCAAATAATGAGATAATCTTTTCCACATCAATGCTTTTAAATATATCATTATTGGTTGTTATATGTTTAATCACGGCTTCCTGATTTTTTCCGTATATTAATCCATTGTTTTTCTCCAAAACTTTGATTTTCGATAATAAATTTATGGATTTTTGAATCAGCATTAGTTTTTTAGCATATTCTTTTTCGTATTCATCCTCATCGTTTTTTTGTTTTATAAATAATTCAATTGCCTCCTCATCATTAGTCCAATTGATTATTCCAGAGTTATCAAGATTAACGGGAGAATAGGAAAGATTCTCTTTCCCGTATAAATAATTGATATACTTAAAAATCATTTCATTCTTTAATACAATATTGTCTTTTACATCAAGGTTACTAGTAAACAGATGTAAAAGATCTTTTTGTGCCTTCAGTGTGTTTTTTAAAGAAATTCTAGTATTTTGAGGAAATATATGCTCTCTAGTCCACTCACGTTTAATATTATTATGCTCCAAAAAATTATATCGATTACCAATTCCAGTTGTTTTAGATAAAATCACCAAATTATACAACAGTAATGTTTCCCGCAATTCGTCACGTTTTCCATATCTGATACGTTTTATCTTATCTTCAATGTTTTCTTCTCCATACATCATTTCTCTAATTTTACTTTTAATATAAGGGATGCGTTCATCCCGATCTCTTTTTAATAATCTATAGAATGTTTCATAGCTTTTCAGATAAAAAAAACTTTTATTCTCGCCTTTTTTTTGTTGATAAAGGGTAATAAAACTTAGTAAATTGTATATACTAGCGTCCTTCCCAGCTGTATGCTTACTTTTATCATCTTCTATTTGAGTTCTTCCGTCACTTTCATACAACTCTTTCAATTGTTCAAAAATATCTCTGATTTTACCCCAAGTATTATCATTATCTAGAAGCTGCTGCACTCTTGCAAATAACGAATATTTATATAATGAACTTAATTTTTCTATATAACTATTCACTCCCCCCCTATGTTCTAATTCATTTTCCAATAATAAATATTCGAATAAAACATCGATTCTAGACCTACTATGATTTTCAATACTATATTGGCCTTCATGAGGGACAAAAGCCCAAAAATCCGGTTTCCTCAATTCATTTTCCATAGAATACCATACTTCTGAAATAGCAAATTGTTTTTCTTTAATCTCGTTTCTTTCGAGTTCATTGTTTAATCGTGAAGGATTCATTATCTCTGCTTTTATAAGTTCTGCATCTGTAAGTTCTATTTTCCCCATGTTTATCTTTGAAAATTGTGTTATTTCCGAATTTCTCTTATCATTTTCATTTGCATTGATTGGGCACCAAATGAAAACACACTCATTCAATAATCGCTGCTTTAAAACAATTAAATTGTTCAACTCACTTTTTCCCAATAATTCATTTACTATATTGACGGATGTGCAAAATGCATCGAGCATGTATTCAAAATCCAAATTTTTCTCTACATCTCCTCCTATTTTATACAGTTTAAACGTTTCCCATAAACACTCTTGGTTTAAGACCTCCATTGGCAGATCAGCTAAGTTTTTATAGTCAGTTAAAAAACTCAGAAATATAGCACTGCTTGTACGGCTCTCATATTCTAAAGTCATCGTTAGGTTTGGATCATGAATTGTTTTGCCCGGATCTTGTGAGATTAAATAATTTAAAGCCCCTATTATAATAAATATTGTTGTTAGACGCTGTTGGCCATCTATAACATTCCATTTCAGCTCAGAGTTAGCAACATTACTTATAACAAGAGGCTGAAGATAATACTTTTTACCTTGCTCTTTATATATATCATCAATAAGTTGTTCAACCTGCTTGCTCCCCCAGCGGTAGCCTCTTTGATAGGAAGGAACAATAAAATGGAAATGTAATATCTCTTTTACCGATTTATAATAAAGTTCAATACTCACTTAGTCTATCACTCCTTATTAGGATTATATTTTTTTATTTTCATTATCTAAAATAAGTTGGATGTTCCCCATCGTAATTATCATCTTATCTTCTATTGTATTTACAAACAAAAACCCCCTCTTTAAAAGATAGGGGTAAATATAAATTACGATCATTGCATCTTTCAACAGGTTTACTATAATTTTCCTTTTACAATGTTCTTCCTTGATAAGTCATTAATATTTTTCTTAACTTATTGTCATTTTTAACTGAAAATTTAATCACATCATCATTCATGAAGTATTTTTCATAATCATACACATAAGGATGATATTGCTTTACATAGTTTATGTATTCATGTTTTACTCTTTCAGATATATAATATCCTTTTGGTGTAAATGAAGCTTTGGATAATAAATAATCCCATTGTTTTAAATCGCTACTATCACCTTTCCCCAATTTCTGTTTTTTTGCAAGAGATAGGAGGTTATACCGTTCAAAAATACTAAGTGTTAGCTTCTCCATTTTTTACGACTCCTTAGACATTAGTTCATCAATTTGAAGTGTTAGAATTTCCTTATTTTAAGAAATCATTAAGAATCAATCTTAAATTACAAATAGAAATATTTATTCTTTTAATATTTCTAATATTCTTTTCTGTTGATATATCTCTGCCCCATTTATGTAGTCTCCTGTGATTAGAATTCCATAATTCATGTTTGTTATGTAGGATTATTTTACCATAACAAATAGCATGAAAATATAGATATTTGAATAAACTTGGAATCTAATAATCATCACGTAATTCTATAGAAAAAGACAAAACAAAAAGCCTTGAGATTGTTCTCCGGCTCTTTGATATAAATTCATTGAAATGCTTGGTTACTTTTAAGGATCTATTCCATTTTCATATTTAAAACTTTTCTATCTCCCCTTTTAAAAAAAATGTATTCTCACGATGTAACCTATTTTGGTTCTATGGATTATGATGAAACGCTGAGAGTGGAAGTTCAACAAACTAAGGATAAACTTACTGAAACTCTTGTTCTCCAGTTGGGTATCTCTCACCGAACTAAGCAACTTCACCTGTCTAATATTTTCATTCCCATCACAGAGCATAATAAGGGTTACGGATTTGGTTTGCTCCATGAAATCCTAACTGTAGCTAACGCTTATGGCTACAAGCTATTCATTGTAGATATGGTCCCTTCCTTTTACAAACGTATGGTTTCTAAAGGCGCAAAAGCAGCTATCGAAGCCGATGATGTCGTATTGGTCGATGATGAGACGGAGCTGCTTTCGCATCGATCCTGACATTTTTGAGTCGATCTATCTTTTAATTTTTTTCACTATCAATTCTGGTTGAAACAGGCGATGGTCGATTTAGTTCCCCTTAATAAAAATGAAACATGAAGTAGCAGACTAAAATTATTGATTTTTCCAGTCTAATGCTTTATTTTTCATTACTGGCTTTTAGTTTCACTCACTTGTTTGATAAGTCTAAAACTCATTTCTCAATACCTGACGATTTTGCAACCAAAAAACCGCGTCAAATCAACAACGTCAATCTAATACTTTATTTTCTTCGAACAATAGTCGGCATAAATTTAGAGATTTTAATGATAGGTTTTCATATAATTAATTCCCTACTACTTCAAGATATGTGTATCTTGATTTAATTGAACAACATTCACGCAAATAGAGATTCCCATCACGAACGGTAATAGATTCCGAGGTAAAAGAAAATATTCTACCATAATACACCATATCTTCACCTATCCATACCTCCACTCGTTTTTTACAAAAAATATAATTTTCGATTTGTAAATCTGTAGTTATTCTAACTCGTGATATCATATTAAAAGTCCCCTCAATAGAAAAAGCATCCATAAACAAGGCTTTCGCCTGTTTACGGATGCTTTCCGCTTTTTTTGTATTCAGTTAACCTAATAATACGTTCTATGCTATATACTTGTCAATAATTAGGGCAGATGGGCCTTCCACGTCTGCGACACTTTCTCTAATTAATGGCGATGTACATGATAATGACCAACCCGGACGTCAGGGCCTTGCACCATTGTAACTTCGAGGTAGAGGTTATAAAAACCAATTCCTTAAAACTAGGAATTATTTACCGCTTGTTTGAATTTTAATCATACAGTAATCTTAAGTGATCAACCACCACAGTCAAATCCATCCGAATCGGAGGGTTTTTTTGTGGTGGTTTTTCGTGGTGGTTTTTCCCTCTCATTTTGGAAGTAAATGAGACTAATTAACGTTAAACCGTTATTCAGAATATGGGGTGTTAATGTGAATCCATTCATTAATTGACTCTCTGGCAAATAATATTCGTCTTCGTACTCTTATAAAGGGAATTTGATTTTCACGTACCATTGTATAAATACAGTCTGTAGAGACACCGAGATACTCAGACAACTCAGATACAGACATTATAGCTTGCTGCTGAGGACTGTTTTGGCGAAAGATTAAATTCTCATCTCTACTTTCAACAGTATCATAAAATTGAAGCTTTTTCTTCTCGACACCTATAAGCTTCTCTTCCATTTGTACTAGTGTTTTTAATAATTGAATTCGTAATAATTCATATTCTTTCATAAAGTTCACCTCCAATAGTATTGTTTAATTCAAAACTTTACATAAAGTTGTAGTAACAGTGATTGACGTTTTTGCTTAGAGTTTTTTAAGGATACAGATTCCGACTTGATATGATTCCGTATAGACGTGTTATTGCCGGAATGCTTAATCTTTGGAGTTTTAACATCTTTGTTTTTCTAATTGTAGTTTTAGTAATGTAGCTGTTAGGTATTAACTCACTTCAGCATTCCTAAGTTCTACCTAGGACTTACAGATATAAAATATTCAAGCAAATCCGATGAACTACACAATCATTTTTCCCTCTAATCAACTCAAGAGTCTTTTCAACAACAGTACTTCGGAGGTGTCTTATTATCAGTTTCCCCCATTCAATACATTGGTTCCAATCTCTCAGTTCAACTGAGAGTTTCTATAATGCTAACGAAAATGCATTAATATGGTTAGTGGTGATACTATGAACCCTACCATCAAATATGATGGCGTCTATCAAAGTCATATTCGTTCTCTTGTAGATGAGTATTTTTCAATAATGCACAAGCTAGAGAATGAAAGTGATTTAAAACGTCTACAAGCAAAATTAAAATCAACAAAACGCAAGTTATGTCAGTTGGATTATGTAGATGTGTTGGCATTACAAAACTCCATTGAGCTTTGGCATTTACTCATGAATGATTCAGACCTTTATTTTAGACGCACACTCTGCAGAAGATTATTTAATCTTTCAGAGCCTGATGTAGCAGAAGCACTTGGGTATTCTGCTATAAGAGCAGGCGCGGCACATAACTTATTTAATTCATCTGGAATGCCACATTGGCCTAGACCATTCCAACTTTCCATTTTACTTAATCATCCTTGGCAATTGGTTAACAAAAATAATCCTGAGGAATTTTCATACTCTACACCAGCAGAGTACTTCGACCCAGCAGTTGCAAAAAAAATTCACATTAAGGATCTATTTACTGAGAGAAACCAAGTAAAGAGCATTGCGGGTTTTGTCATTTTAAACCCTCAGGAGCTATTTCCACTAGAACTGCCTCCTGTAACCGGACGCTGGGTTACCACTTATCCTGAAATGGATTACTTCGAGTTCCATCTCTACCACGAGCCCGTACTGGACAAAGCTTTACAAAAACGCATCCTTGACGCATTTCCATTAGCAAACGATGTGATAAGAACCTACATCCCATTTAGATCAAAAATGAGATCCCTTTGGATCATGATGCCAAAAGTGGGCCGGGAGCAAGACTATAAGGGCTTTATTACAGAGTTCAAGACATTTAGAGATGCTACAGTCCACTGTCAACTAAGGTAGCCATAATAAGCCGTCTCCTTCCGGAGACGGCTTTCTCAGTCTAACTGAGAAATTATAAAGTTCACTTCATTCATGGCCATCATAAAGGTAAAGATCAAATATGGAGGCCTTAAACAAATGGATCATGAAAACCACTTAATCACGAAGAACGAGCAGTCGAAAACTGATGAGACCCAAGAATCTTTTCGGCAGAATTTTTCTTTTGCCGAAAAGATTCTTGACGTTCAGGGTATGTTTCCCACGCTCAGTGACGATCATGATATTAGAAAAGTCACGCGTGAGAAGGTGGAACTTATGCTGTATGCCAAACAACGGATACCTGAAATTCAACCTATCGAGGGCAACACGTATCTGGGTGCAGAAGGGATCAATAATTGGATATGGGAAAACAGAGTGCAACCTGAAATCCCTCAAAGTTTATTACGAGAATATTTACGTCGTAGGATGCACAATACACCGCATAACTTTTTCAGAAAATTCCAACTTACTCACAATCTTGTGCTTCACACTGCGAAGCTTTTTGAGATCGCTCCTTCTCAAATTGAAGATAGACACTTGCTTGATCCCAAAACCCTTCACCAGGGTTTTGAACAACTAGCGAAGGATGGGGTCACGTCAACTCTATTCCACTTTTTAATGCGAAAATCCATTCATAACGGAATATTAGATAAAGACTTCCCATTCGTTAAAGCATCAGACAAAGAGTCACGAATGCATCCGAGAATCCTCAACCTCCAAATACATATGGAAGAAAAAGGACTATCTCGTAAATATATTCGGAATACAGCTACCCACGTACACCAACTCTTGGTTTGGCTTTGTGCAAATGTCCAGATGTTTAGGACAACAAGTCCAGATACGATCTCAATTTTCCAAATCCAAAATGAACATTTGCTGATGTACCGCACCTACAAACTAAGGCTCGTAAGGGATGATGGCAACAGCCGAATCTCATTTGCACACAGTATATATGCCATACGCTTATTCTATCGCTTTTTGCATGAGAAATTTGGCTATGAGGCCCCCTTACAGCGCTTCTACTCCATAAAGGCCCCCCGATACAGCCCTCGTGAACTTCCAACGGATCAGCAAATCGAAGCATTCTTTCATGTGGTGGCGCAATACGCAAGAAATCCTGTCCGTGAAGAGATTGGGTACCGATTGATGTTCCATCTGGGGTTACGCTTATCGGAAGTAGCGCATATCAAATGGAGTGATATTAATTTAGGAACACGAACGATCGTCATCCACAGTAAAGGCAAGAAGAGTCACGTTTTACCTCTCGTTGGAAAGCTCTATTCCCTTTTACAAGAGCTTCACACACAGCCGAAGACAACCTACATCATGGGACAAAGTATCTCTACGATTAAACACGAGGTATATGAATATTTCATTCTTTATGCGATGATTACCGGTTGGCCGTTTCCAGGTGGCGTTCATATCTTTCGCCATATGTTTATTACGCGTCTTGCATACAAGGGCGTCCTTCCTCAAGCGATAAAAGAATTAGCCCGTGTACGAATGCTGGATACCGTAGGGCTATACATGCATATGGCACACCGAGATCAGCACATGATTAGTCAAATTGATCTGCTCAAATATGAGTAAGGAGGAGGTACGTTATGCCTATATTTGATGATACGATAGCCAATGATATTGCTTTTGAAGAAAACCTACTCCAACTGGCGGATCAATACGGACCAGATGCGTTTAAACGCATGCTGCAGCGCCTGTCTCCTCAAAACCATGCTGATGCGATAAAAATGAAGGAATCGGTTCTGCTGGATGTTGCGGTTCTCCATTATTACGAGAGTGATGCGTTTCAGAGCTTAGCAAAAACCTCGCAACAGGCATATCGCTATGAAATGAATTTGTTCTTACGGTATTGCGAACGCTCAAAAGGAGCAAACCCAAACATCAAGGAGATTTCTTCTGCAGCCTTTTTAAACGACTATCTAGCCCCTGTTCAAAAACTGAATACACGCAACAAAAAAGCTGCTTTTTTAAGAAGTTTTCTAGGAGAGGTTTTTACTCATTTCTTCAACCAGGATATCCGGAAACTCAAACGAACCCTCTCGGTGGAAATAGATCAAAACCGTGAGCCACGTGCATTTGCCAAGGAACAGTTGGATGAGCTACTATGCCTTGTTAGGCTTGGTCGCGAAGCGCACCGAAATTTCACCATTTTATGGACCTTTTTAGGTTCCGGTATTCGGCTGAGTGAATTGTTACATCTACAGATTGGTGATATTGTTTCATCCCGGCAAGAGATCCTTGTACGTGGAAAAGGAAAAAAAGGATACAAACAGCCTAGCAAAATAACCAAATCCTCCCTTGAAATACTGAGTAAATACGTGAGCTTTCGTTACCATGGCGTGAAAGACGCGCAAGATTATCTGGAACGATATATTTTTTCGGACGATAGTGGAAAATCCCCTTTACACGAAAGTACGGTTCAGAAGATGTTTACTGCCTTGATTGATCAAGCAACCTCTATACCCGAATCCGACAAAAAACCTTATAAGCTTTCCGTACACTCTTTGCGGCATTCCTTTGCACTCTATCTGCTTGAATCCGGTGTAAATCTATACACGATTAAGGAACTAATGAGACATTCGTGGCTGAGCTCCACGGAGGTTTATTTAAAATTGTTTGATAGTATGCTGGTTAAAGCAATCGACCAGCATCCCCTCGCTCAGCTTAAAGCAAGCGATCTCTTTTGAATCAGGAGGCGATCCCTATGGCTTTTTTACTTCAGTCCGCCTACTTCCAGATCTGGAGCAACAATTTCACATTAAGAAGTTCAACCAAACAAAAATATATAAGCGTAATCAAAAAATTCGAAACCTTCTTACTCGACAATGGTTTTGAAGGAGCACTTGATTTTGATCAATTTCATGCCAGTCGTGAGCATCCCGGCAGATTCCTCCCCATTCAACGACAGGTCTTTGATCGTTTTTTTATGGACTTAAAACATCATGAAAATATGTCGAATATGAATCTCGCAGCTACCATTACCGTGTTACGATGTTTCTTTGAATTCCTGTATGAGGCGGATCTGATTCAACATAACCCACTGCTTGGATATCCTAGGCCAAAATTCGAGTCCCCCATTCAAAACACGGCCTTGTCGAAAGCAGAGTGTCTTGCCCTTCTACAATCTGCGTTGCATAGAAGCCCGTTCTACCGTCAAGAATTTGTGTTTCTCTGGTTCATGCTGATCACGGGTCTTCGACTTTCAGAGGTCCGTTACCTAAAGCGGAAACGGGTACAATTGAATACACGGATCGTCCACGTGTTTGATGCACAAAAAACCGAGAAACGACCTGTCGCCCTCCCTCAGGATCTCACAGTAGAACTTGAACGGTACATCCAACATCCTGAATATCTTAAATATGCGAATCAGGGGGATGAATATCTATTCCATCAACAAGGAAAAATCATGACCGTCGATAAGATTAAACGGATACTATCTGAGTTAGCACAAGATGCAGGCCTTGGCAGACATATTCGGCCACATGATCTTAGACGAACAGCAGGATATTTGATGCAGACTGGCGGCATGAGCATCATCGATATCCAGCATCAGATGCGACATAAAAATATAGGAACCACGCTTCGTTATGTACCTCCACTGAGTGATTTAACTAAGATTCTTGAGGACACATGAAGAGAGGGTGTATCTTCTTTCATAATGCAGGACCTAGATCGCTTATACGCCAATATCTTACACCAAGGCGGTCCTCTATTAGATAACATTATTTCTCCAAAATCATCTCTATTTATTTTAGAGGCTGATAAAACAATAAAAAACTGATCGTCTACCGACGATCAGTTTCTCTTAAGTAGCAATTGAGAAAACTCGTTCCGAAATTACTATAGCTTTTTCCTATAGTTTCACATATTTTTTCCAACCACTCAGTCGTTTGTCTAACGTACTTTTGACTTTGTGACGATAGCGACTATATTCAAAACCGAATGAGACAAAGGACTCATCCCCCTCCGCATCAGCCATAACATTCTCTGCCATGCAGTGGGTCTCTGCATTGTCCCAAGCCTTAAGGTGAGCACTACCAGAGATAAATCTATCCCATACCTGCAATTCATCACATAAAATCGCCAAATACAACAACGGCTCATTTTCAAGCTTAATAGATTCTTTATCATTCATGTTGTGATAGATTACCGTTCGGCAAGCCGGTATCACGTAATCAGTCAAAACTTTAACAGGATACTGATAGTTAGTATATAAGTTATGGTATAGTTCTTTATATTTCTTATCCTCTGGACTCTTAACATCAACTTTTTTCTCAAGTTCAGCGGAAAGCCAGTACCATATGGAGGTGTATTGTAACAACATTAAACCGCTGGCAATTGCGTGATCGACTCGAGGATCCTCTTTTTCGTTTCCGTACCCAAAACTTGCTATCTTCTCAGCGTTTCTGACCAGATCTTCTTTCACCGTTGGCGAAATGAGATAATCAAACCCAGAATCTCCTTTTCCGGATACTGGTTCTATACCGAGTACTTTCAACCAAGGAACCCTTGAGAGCTCTTCAATTATCGCCATTGGTGTTTCAACATGACGAGTATTAATTTGTATAAACTTTTTCTCAAATTGATTCCAAATCTCTCTAAGAGTGTCTTTCGCAACATTAAGCTCAACTTCATCTTTTACCCACGAAAAATCATCGAATTCCCCTTCAAATGCGTCTCTAAAGAATTTATCGTAATAAACCCCAAATACCCGGAATGCTTGAAGTTGTTCTTCTTTACTAGAGTCTGGGAATACGTTAGCTGTTTCGTTGCCAACCATCCGACTTTCGTAAAAGAGATATCCAATATCATGTAACAAAGCGGCAAGCGTCCACTGGAATACAAACATTTTTTCTTTTTGATTGCTATTTATTTTGGAATTAATCGCCTCGCGAAGATCAGAAACATTATCATACATCCAGATACCGAGTAAAAACAAATATACTGTATGGGCCGTGTGATCGTTCTGTTTTCCATAATTTATAATACGTTTGATTTCCAGACTAGCAACTTCTTTACGTAAGCCTAAGATTTCTGTGTACTCCATTGTTTCTAGTACTTTCTCCGCTACTTTTTCCCCAAAGATAACCCGCTTGATGTCGGAGCGTGCGCTGAAAAAGTCGACCAGCAACTTGTCGAAGTTCATAATGCGGTTCCTTAAATACCTCGCAGCCCCATTTCCATTACGAAAATGCAGTAAAAGACGCTCGTTTATATTCATCGTCTACTTTCCTCCTGTTTTTATATCATTTATTGATTAATTGTAGAAATAATAACCTATAAGTGATAATACAAGGAATACAAGAGTATTGTCTATATGTGGTAAAATAGAAGTAATAGGGATAAGGTATTAGGTATACTTCTAACGTCATGGACAGGAGAAATCATAATGTCGATTATTAAGGAAAATTACGATAAATTGTACCCCTTACTTAGTTATTTGGGGGATATGGTCGTATTAGCAGAGGCTTGGAAAAAAACACATACATACATTCGAAAGCATAATTGGTATGCTGACCCGCTTGAGTTGGATTGTTCAACTATCAATCTAGAGCAAAAAATTATTGAGTGGTCGAAGGAAATAATGAATTGGACCTATGAGCCAGGCGAGATGAGGCTTGTATTAGCACCAAAAAACAGCAAGTGGACTTTCAAACCTGATATAAACCAGCTGCGGATCGACCTTTGGAGCCCACGACTATTAGAGGAAAAGAAAAAGGACGACTCAACTTCTGAAACAGAGCTGCCTGAAGAGAATGAAGAAACTAGCCTAACAGGCGTTGAGAGCACGCAGCCTTTACGCCCACTGGCTCATTTATCGATAAAAGACCAGACGATAGCCTCTGCTCTCATGATGTGTCTTGCTGATGCTATTGAAACAGCTCAAGGTCCATCAGATGAGTCGAATTTTAATACTGCACAGAAGAATCAAATCTTCAGCTATGGAAATCGGCTTCAATGTACCTGGACATCTCCGCCTAATAATCGAAAGTTGGCTAGTTTTAGCTGGGGGAGCTCTCACTGCTATCGGCAGTACTATACCGATTACCAGACATTTTTAAAACGTCCGCGCTCCCAGGCTCAGTATTACGCCTCTATCGCTCCTCCAACTTCCGATCTGTTCATCCTATCCTTTGATCTAAAAGGATTTTATAACCATATTGACCGTAAAGCGCTAATCGATCAACTTCGCCATTATGTCTCGGAGTATTACATTAACTCTAGTAGTGAGGTAAGTTTCCCCGTTGAAGGAGATGATACAGGAACGCTCCATTCTATAGATGAATTTTTAGAGAGCACAACGGGCTTTTGGGAAACCGTCGAAACAGTTTTTTCATGGAAATGGAACGAGCGAGATGCTCTAGTAGCCGAAAAAACTGTAAACCTATCTGCCCCTAATGGGTTACCGCAAGGGCTTGTTGCAAGTGGTTTTTTAGCAAATGCTTACTTAATCGGTTTCGACAGAATGATTGGGCAAGAAATTAACCGAGAAAATAGTAAAGAGTCGTTTATTATTCGTGATTATTGCCGTTATGTCGATGACATTCGTCTAGTCGTAGAAGTAATTGGTGAAAAGAAAGTTAACAAAGTTAAAGATATATTTGAAAAATGGATCGATAAGAAGCTGAAGGAGCACCAGAAAAGAATTGGAGTGAGTACTGAAGATGCCACGCTAACGATCAATAAAGACAAAACGAAGGTACTACCTTTTCATCAACTTGCTCCTGGCTATCATTTATCGGCTGTTATGAACCAAATCCAGCAATCTATTAGCGGAACACCTGACCAAGACACGATTCAACAGACGATAGGAACCTTGGATGGGTTATTCCATTTGACCGAATATCATGAATCCGATGAGCGGGGAAAAACCAGAAATAGCTTGGAGTTATCTCGGGTCACTGCTACACATGTGGACGTTCGGGATGATACACTGAAGCGATTTGCTGCAACTCGTGTAGTGCACTCTTTGCGAATGAAGCGTACCATGACAGACCTAGAAGAGCTGATTGCAAATAGTGATGACGGATATGGTAACGTAAAGGCTGGTCAATTACTGGATCATGAATTTGAATCCATTGCGCGCAAGCTAATAGCCAGTTGGGCCGAAAATCCATCTTTGACGTTGCTGCTTCGATGTGCATTTGATCTGTATCCTGATGCTTCATTGCTTGAGGTTGTAATCGAAGCATTAGAGACTAAGCTATTTGCGCCAGATATAAGTACAATTGAGTGCACTCGTGAAATTAAAGTTGCGGAATATGTAGCAGCCGATTTGTTTCAAGCGGCCGCTACAACGATAGGCTATAAGAATGAACGGATATATCCTGAATCAGCAGACATTTCTTGCTTCCGTGATGCGCTCGGAGAGTTTGCGACAAAGTTGTTAAAACATCGGTCATCTAACCCATGGTATGTAAAACAGCAAGCGATACTTTTCCTATCTACAATAGGCATCTTTTCGTACACAATTAATGCTAAGAATTCAGAGATTAAAATTCTAAAGCACCATAAGATGTTGAAAGAAGTCGGTCAATTTAAGTTGAATGCAACAAATGAGAATTTAACGGAAGTCGTTACTGTATCTCTAGTCGCACAGCAAGTTCATCCCAGTCCAGTTAGATTCAGTAGTTGGTTTATCTCATTGTTGAATGACCAAAATTTAGATGATAGTAAGCGTAAAGAAGCATTGTACAAGTTGTTTTATAATAGACCGGATTTGATGGATCATATTCTTAAGTCTACACGAATTCGCTCAGCAACATGGAGAAATGTTATACCACCGGAAATTAGGCAGGCGCAAAAGATTTCTAACTCTGGTGAAATCAAGTTGACTAATAACTCAGACTTATCGTTGCTACGTATAACTAAAGGGAACCGAAATCCCTTTAAGCAAGAAAACGCTTTGTTAATGCTTGCCCGTACTATCTTAAAAGATAAGGAAGCACATGCTCTACTCACGAGCACCCTCTCAATAAATTCAATTACTGTAAAGTGCAAAGACTGGAACAGCATTCAGAATCCCGGAAAAATTAAAGAAGAGAAGTTCCTAGAAGTAGCCATAGGTGGAGATATATCAACGAGTGAATTGTATTACATACCATCTTGGGTCAAGAAAGAGTTTAGCTGGATGTACAATTTAGGCCAAATCCTTAGATCCTGCATAACAGGTGAATATGATTTCACGGCACAAACATATCTGATGAGGGATCAGCTTCACTCCTATCGAGGATTGCGCTCCACCTGGTATACACGACGATTGGGAATGAACAATCATGTTAAAGGTTTATTAGGTGAACCAAGCCCTTTATCGCCATGGGTTACGGAATTACTGTTCCGCTTGCTACAATGGCCAGGAGTTAGAACAATAGACGGGCATATTCCAGACATTGATTCCATCAGAAATATCGGTGACCTCCTGTTCATTATTGAAAAGAGAATTGACGCCCAAAGACAGATTTATGGTAATTTGTCAGACACACCTTTCTACATCATTCCTTCTTTCACCCGAGCTAAACCTGAGAATAGAAATTTGAGAGTCGCTATTGTACAGCCTTTGTTACCAGGTAATGACGACTTTTGCGTACAAGACCCATTACACTGGACGCCATCTTTCCGCGCTCGCCACCGCAACCATATTGCTTCTATGTGTAATTTAGTAAACAGTCATATTAAAGCGAAGCATTCTGCCTCCATGACGGTAAGCAGAGAAGTCAGTAAAAAGCAAGATATGGACTTGATTGTCTTCCCTGAGTTAACAATTCATCCAGACGATTTGGACCTTTTGCGTGGTTTGTCGGATGCAACAGGAGCTAATATTTATGCAGGAATGACGTTCATTCAATCGGCGCAGACGAATGAAGTTCGAAATCAGGCACTGTGGTTACTTCGTACAGAACGTCTTACGGGACGTGAGTTCACGCTGGTTTACCAGGGTAAGCAGCATATGACCAAATCAGAGCAGGATTTAAACGTACAGGGCTACCGACCGTATCAAGTAATTGTTGAGTTTGGTAATGAGGAGATTGGGAGGACTCGTTTGGCGGGAGCAATTTGTTATGATGCCACAGATCTCAGCTTAGTAGCCGATTTGAGGGATATATCTGATGTTTTTGTTATCGCTGCAATGAATCAAGATGTAAATACGTTTGATAACATGGTGGGCGCTTTACACTATCACATGTACCAACCTGTTATCCTAGCTAATTCCGGAGAGTTTGGAGGATCGACTGTACAGGCCCCTCTAACAAAACATGCACGGCAAATTGCTCATGTACATGGAAATAATCAGGTAGCTGTCAGCATGTTCGAGATCGATGCTTCTATTTTTAAATCCGTTAACCAACCACCGACTCCACCTCAACGTAAGACACCCCCAGCTGGTTATCGAGGGCGAGTATGAAATAGACAGAGTTACATATGCCCAAATAATTTTTCATGAACACACCGTCTTAAATTGGGCGGTGTGTTTTGCTCCTCTATGTAGTATCAACTGTAGCATAGTTTAAGTGATATGATTGAGTTATTATGCTAATCAGTCAACGCCTAAGGTCTCACTTCTTCATAAATGGATATAATGAATATTATTAAAAATCCATTGTAGAAGGTGTTTTGAGTTGGCTAATATCCAAAAACGTGGAGATAATTCATGGTTCTTAACAGTTAATGCTGGTAAAGACGCTAGAGGAAAATACATTCGTTTCACAAAGACCGTTCATTGTCGAACAAAACGAGAAGTAGAAATCGAATATGCTAAATTTCGGATGGAAGTGGAAGCGGATGAATATGTGTCTCCTCAGAAACTAACCTTTGGGACGTTCGTAGAAGAATGGAGGGATAAATATGCCTTAAAGCATTTGGCATACAAGACTCTATACACTTATGACTCTAATCTTAAGACTCGAATTCTTCCATACTTTCAACATCTAAAGCTTGAGGAAATCAAACCACTTCACATTTTAAATTTTCTGAATCAGCTCGAAAAGAACGGTAGCCGTGGAGATAAAAAATCAGGAAGCTTAGCTTCTGGAACAATCGAAATTCAACACCGAATCTTAAAAAACATACTCAAACGTGCAGTGGAATGGAGAATTATTAAGCGAAATCCAGTTACCGATGTGCAGAAACCTAAGGTCAATGCAAAAGAGATAGTTCCCTACAATGAAACAGAGGTAGAACAAATGCTTCGAGCGTTGCAAAGAGAGCCATATCACTGGAGGGTTATGGTAACTTTGGCTCTTATAACTGGATTACGGCGGGGCGAATTACTCGGGCTGGAATGGAAGCACCTTGATTTCAACAATGGGATTTTGGATGTGTCACAATCTATGATTCATGCTCTTAAGGGTGAAGTCATCGTCAAATCCCCCAAAACAAAAAAATCTATTCGGAAAGTAGCGTTGCCAAGTTCCATGTTAAAGGAGCTAAAGGAATACTACGCTTATAGAACGCAAGAGCGAAATGATGTCGGCGATTCATGGTATAACGGAAATTGGTTTTTTATGTTCTCACATCCCGATGGACAACCTTTTCATCATGAACGTCCCTACCTTTGGTTTAGACAATTTATAAAGAAGAATGGCTTTCGGTACATTCGGTTTCATGATCTCCGGCATACCTCAGCCACAATTCTGATTAACCAGGGCGTTCATGCTAAAATTATCTCAGAGCGACTTGGACATGGGAGCATCGCCACAACTATGAATATATATGGACACGCGCTCAGGACTGCTGACCAAGCTGCGGCTGATAAGTTCGAATCGTTTTTTACATCTGATGCTGTACAAGAACACTAAAGAAGACGTGCAAGGATTTTCTGACGTCTTCTTTTTTCTGTTTAGTGATAGTAACACTAACCTTTTGAACACTTCAACTTTGCCTTATTCAGTCCATGTTAGCCTGGTTCCTTATCCCCCATATACAGAGCAACCAAGACAAAATATCTCCCTTATGAATCACAGGAATTAACTTTGAGGATTGTAGATATTGTTTACTCGCAGAGAGCAATTGAGCCCTAAAGTATATATATTATTACTCTGGACGAATAAATACATAAACTGGCATGTTGTCTGTTTTGTTGTTAAGATCATTCTCAATTCCACGAGGGTTAGCTATATAACCTTCTGGATCATAAACGAAACATAAAAGTGTTTTGCAATCTGGATGAACCTTGTATCTTTGAATATCAATAATCAACTGTTCTCCCAAGTCCTTTGCCTTCATGCTTTTACGAGAACGCTTCACTTCAACAATAATCTTTTCATTTTTGAGTACAAAGTCGACTCTAGAACCTCCGCCTGCATAGCTAGGAGTCCATTCTTCAGCACGAATATCATCAAAATGTAGATGCAAGATACTATGTAATAAATCTTGAACATCATACTCATCTGTAATATCTAATGTAGAACGCTCATTATGCCTACTGCGTAATTGTTTTGCTATTCTGTGGAATTTATTAAATATATTTTCGAGATTATCTATTGGTAGTGTTTCCTTTAATACTTGCTTAACTACAATTCGACCTACTTGTGCCTCATCTCTTATGCTTTCTAATAGCCTTATTCCAGTTGTTACGTTGCTTTCATAAACATCGGAAACATGATCATTAAAACTTTTCAAATAGTAGCTGTCCGCTTGCAATAATTCCATAAGGCATTGTTGAGACTTTGTTTGCCATGCTTTAAACCAAGAAGAGTCAACGACAATAAACCCCATATACCCATCATCTGCAGCTGTAGCTTTCAATCTATTTCCTTCATTAATCAATTCATTTAATCTAGTTATAAAGTCCACAAATACCATCCCTCAACATAAATTTCTAGGTATATTATTTATACACAGGCTTTGAATTTTGCATCAATTATTAATAATTTCCCTTACCTTTTCAAGCTTTTGCTGGCTAGCCCTATATCTTGAATATAAATGAACGACTAATTCATTGATTTCTTCTGTAAGTTCTTCACGAATATCTTTTGAATCAGTATCTGCCAGTTTATTTAGTCTGGCAGTTATCATTCTCTTAACACCTACAGAGCTCCTTTCGCCAGCCCCGTATGCTTCCATATAAACTTCCCAATAATCATATTCATGAAAATGTTCTGACCATATTTTTGAAATATGCTTTCCTTCTCTAGCTAATCTTATAATTTCCTCTGAGTCTTTCTTATTCATGTTAACCTCCAGTGTTTAGTTGGATTTCCGCTGTTACTTTATTGATATATATTTATTAGTTGAATCAATTTTCAT
Source organism: Paenibacillus sp. FSL R7-0345 (assembly GCF_038595055.1). Taxonomy (NCBI): domain Bacteria; kingdom Bacillati; phylum Bacillota; class Bacilli; order Caryophanales; family Paenibacillaceae; genus Paenibacillus; species Paenibacillus sp. FSL R7-0345. The sequence goes on along the minus strand of NZ_CP152002.1, from coordinate 747,039 downwards.
ATTCGACCTTGCAAAGTGAAACCCTATAGCCTACCTCTTTTATTGAGCGCACATGATCAACCAAATTTATAAGACTAAAAAAGAATAAACATTCACTAAGAGCACCTTCTTTAGTTGTAGGTATCACATAAATAAACTCAGGAACATCATGGGCCAAAAAATCCTGTTTAGACCACTTTATACTGTATGCCTCTTCCACTTTCTTTTCTACCCTAGGGTCCCCTCTTAGAAGCCTTGCAGAAACGCTTCCTTGTGCGAAGAGATGGCTGAGAGTTGCAGAGCTATACATTTTCTTAACACATAAGTACTGCATTTCCTTAGTTAGAAGATCACATATCTCATATTTCTCATTAGAACTAAAGTAAAGAAGTTCCTTGTCAAAAAGAAGCCAGTTTTTAATTTTACCAACCCTTTCGTTATACTCCCCCTCCTTTTCCCCCACCTTTATAGCAGGTAATTTTAAAATATTTGTCATATCAGGAATACTTCTAACTGTTTCTTTAATCATTCTGACATACTCATTGTCTACCTGAAACCAGTTCCCCAGTGATAATACAAAGGTTTCTGAAGAATTCGCTATTTCTGCCACTATAAATTCTCGCATTTTATACTTAGCGGTTACAGGCGCTCCCTCACTGTCTAAACCAATAATATGTACTTTATCAAGATAATCATTAATATCAGGATTATCATCCAAAAAATCATAAAACCTTTCCAATGTTACATCAGACAATTTGCTGTTACGAGCTCCTATGAAAATTTTATAATGATCAATATTGGACTCAGGAATTTCAGGTAATGCGACAGTGACTTTTTGAGTCGATCTTTTATCTAAATATCCTTCTAATTCCATGTTTAGTTTTTGAACTTTCGAATCTGTACGCTTTAATGGACGAAGATAATCTATAAACTCAAAATGCTTTTTGTATGTAGTTGCCTGAAATTTTTCTAAGAGTTCTTCACAGAGTTCACCAAGTTCATTAATGGTTGTGTCTGTAGTAATTGCTAAGGAGTCCGAACCTGAAAGTTTAGATGCAAATTCTTTTGTCGTTGGTTTACCGCTTACGTATCTAATCCAATCAATATTTTGATTCAAACCAAATTCGGAAACCTTACTTCCCACCGTCACATGCGTTCTTCTTTGCTTGGTAACCAAATCAATATTCCTTGTATCTAGCGTTTCTATACGTTCGGGGTCTATCTCATTTAAAGTAACTCGCATGCCAAAACCCTGTTCTATTCTTGACCTTTCAAGAGCGCTATAGGCAAACCCAAAGGGCACAGCAAATATACGACTCTTTACTCTCAGAACAATCAAGAAAGAGTTTGAGGCATTCAGTAATGCAAAATTTGATAAGTCAAAGTTCTTACCCACAAAATCTAGCCATTTAGGAGCTTTAACTTTGTTACTCTGTACAAAGGCAATACATTCATAGCTCAATTTCCCCATTTTAGGTAATTCAACAAAAGGATTCTTTCCAGACAGATATTTTCGTTGTATTACCTGCTTGAAATCCTTCACATCTTCATTAAGCAAGTAAATAGACAGCTTCATTTAATCACCTCTTTTAAATAGGATTATTTACCTATATTTTACTTCCTTCTGATCCAACTGTCTTTACAAAATTTGACGAAAAAGGGTCTGCGTTTTCTATAATCAAATTCCTCATTTATTATGATTAACCGATGAATTGTTGGACTCCGTAAACCTCATACTATAAAATATAACGTTTCGAACAGGAAAAATGCTTTTCTTCGATTAATGAAGAAAATGTAGGTTGAGTATAGTACTTTCTTTTTATAGTAAAACAAAACGAAATTAATACAAAAAGTCCCGCTTCAGTAGATGCGGGACTCTCATTTATTCATTATCAGGGTTGTATGCACAATAAGGGTCTTTTTCAATAATTGCTTTCTGAATCTTCTGTTTAAATAGATTTTTTAAGTCACCAGTGTTTGTAAGCATTTTTAATATTTCGTTTAGGTCACATAATACTATAAATGCTTTACTTAATGCATCTTGGGATAATTTGATGGCGGGAGCAGTAAAGCCATTTACTGAAATGAATATCCCTTTTGCTTCGCCGCGTATAAAGATTCTGGATAAATGGCTAGCAATTTCTTCTCTTCCTACAGCGTCTCCCCACCACTTCATTTCAACAAGGTATATTTGGCCATCAAGTTCAATTACCCCATCAATTTGCTCGACAATGCCTTCATTGTTATTACCGTTGAGTGTAAATGCTTCCTTAACCAATATACCGAACGATTTAAATAGTCGGTTCAAAACGTCTTCAAATAGTTTACCTCTCTTTTGACGATTTTCCATAAAATAGAGTTTGCTAATTTCTTCATTAAATAAGGCTTTAGCTTGGGTAATTTTATTTGCATCTTCAACCTTCTTTAAATACTCTTCACGACTGTTCTGTTCAAATTTCTCTTTTTCATTTTTCATACGCGTAAAGGTATCTTTTACATTAATTACTTGCCGAATTTCATGAACAAGTCCTTTAGCTTTTAATCGATCAGAATCCCAACATGATTCAAAACTCTCAAATTCAACAATTCTCTTCAGAATCTCTCGGCGTTCTCTAAGATTTGCTTCTCCTTTTTCGTTTAAGCGGGATAAAATGATTCGTGTAATTTCGTACTTGTTTATGCTTTGAGGGTTGAACTGTACTGTTCTTGCAATATCAATCATCAGATCATCTTCAACACCAGCACCTTTGAAGAACATAACAACGTCTTTCTTAGAACGGTTCAAAAGAGGGATTGTATCAATTAATAGGTTAAGTAGTTCTGGAGGGTAGTGATATATAATACTATGTTTCATTTTCACTCATCACCTTAGGCTTTTGTATTTACATAAATTTATTATTTGATTATGCTAAATGACTTTCACTACTCAACAAGAGTAGTTCAAGGCCCCTCCACAATATAAGTCGTTAATCTAGCTCTGTCAATTCTGTGACTGCAACAGGGCAATCAACATTAGTTATGGTATAAATTACATAAAGTTATGGAGTGAATCGGATGTCCAATAAGCGAGATATATTAGAAGCGCTTACAAATCTTGATTTATACGATGACTGCCTTTCTTTAGCCTCTGGAGTGAAGCCGGGACAAACCGTATATACACAGTGTCGATCACTTGCAGAAGCAGCGATTGTTTGTCGACAACGAGGGATATGTAACAAGTGTCATCGAAAAAAACAACTAACCGATTATCTGCCCCTGCTTCAATTAAAGTTTTTTTTTGACACTGAAGAATCAGCACCTACGTTGAATCAATCTTGGTATTGGGAAGGCAATGTACAAAGCAAAGTGGTAACCCACCTAGCTTTAAACGGTTTTTCAATCCGCAGTGTTGCAGATACTTCAACTAAAGTAGCCGGTAAAGATTATTGCCGTTTCTCATGAAGGAAAGGAACTATAGGTCAGCGTGAAGGGTTATCCTGATAAGAGTTCCAACGTTTAAGCAAGACATTGGTTTTCAGGTGCGGTATTCGATCTTGTTCTCTACCATGGGGAGAATCCTGATGTTAATCTAGCTGTAGCTATGCCTGACGGTTTCAACACTTATTTGAACCTTTCACCACGTATTAAATGGCTTAAAGAATCCATGCCTTTTTATATCTACTGGGTAAATTAATCCGGGGATGTCCGGTTTGAGTGACACAATACTGCTCCTTCCTCAAGAACCCGGAAGCCCCGTCCCTCGTCCTGTAAACGTTTAATGACGATTTTTCCGCTTCATTTATGATACGGTTCCCCGTAACACTCTAAAGGCGAAATTTTAAGGGCACGCGAAGTGGATACTCTTTCCCGACAGCTGACGGCCGGCTTCGCCAAAGGATTTAACAGGGATCACTTCCATCTATCCGACTCTACTTCAAGATATTCCAGACCGTACACCTCAAAAAAAACGAAAAGAAGAGCCCCTTAAAGGCTCGCTTCCTTGTTCGTCACTCTATCAATCGCAGCTCCCTGGCACGGACAACGGCTTGACCCCGGCGCTTCACACCAAGCTTGCCGATGATTCTCGATACATGCGTCTTGACCGTCGTTTCAGCAATACCGAGCCGCTCGCCAATCTCTCGGTTCGATAGCCCTTCTGTAATGTTTATTAAGATTTCGTACTCCCGGTCGGTCAGTGGATCACTCAGCTCCGTTTGATCGGGACTTGGGACAGGCAACGAGATATTTTCTACGGCACTTCCAACTTCGCCCTCCAGCAGCTCGACATAGATCATCCGCGTCGCGATAAGCTCTAACACCTGTACGTCCCGATCCGTAAACACACCTGGTAATTGCCGATTTTCCAAGTAGAGTAAATAGGAAGCTTGATCACCCGGAACCGCGATCGGCAGACACAATATCGATCTGGGCTGCTGTGCTTCAATATAATAATCCTTCACCCAAAAACTCCGAATCGCATCATAGAGAATTAGCGGCTTACCTGTCAACGCAGTATGACTCAAGACGCTCTCTGCATACAATCCGGATACCGTTTGCTTATCCGACCGATCTGATCCGCCTGCTTCAATAGCAAACCTCTCCCCTTGGCGGCTCAACAAGAGACCCCAATCGGCGCCAGACTGGCGAAGCGCTGCTTCCAGCAGACTTGTCATCCAGTTAGTCTGCTTCGGCTTGCTAACCCCCTCAATGAGTTGTCGCACAAGCTCATACTCACCTTCCCTCGCCTCCTTCCTGCCTTCCACTGAAGTATTCAGCTGTGGCATGTCCATGCGCTTACGGTCGCTTTCCACTTCCTGCCCCAAGATCTGCTCCTCATGCTGCCTGGCAGCTGGGTAAACCAACAGATCGGCATATTTACCTTTGATTTGGGCTACCTTGGAGGTGATACCCCATTCAGCGAAAGCGGCACAGGCATCCATCATGTTAATCATTGCACCGGACCCGCTACTTAAGTCATCTTTATAGCAGATTGCAAGCCGTTCGCAGGCGATCCCTTCTAATAAAGCGTATTTCTCAGCTCTTGCCTGCCCAATCGCAGCCATATATCCGTGTACCGCAGCCATCGGATTTCCAGCCATTCGTTCGTCCTCCGCTTTCATTAGCAGATATGCGGAGGACGTCTTGCCTAGAAATCCTCGCCAGCTTTTCATTTTACGTAATTGACGACGTATAACTTGCCGTATCTGCTTGCGTTCTTCCTCGTTTTTCTCCAAAAATATAGCGGTTAAGCTCAAACTCTCATAAAAGCGGTGCTTGCGAATTCTTGTCCAATCCAGTGACAGCTCGTTCTGCCTTGCCTGCTTCGCCCAGTACAACGCGTCCTCATAATTACCCGACAAGTAGGCCACTTCTAGCCTGCAGACACAATCATAGTTATCCACTTCCTGTTGCTTCGAAGTGCCGCTTGACGGAGGCTGCGGAGTGGAAATGGAGTCTTCCCTCTTGGATTCGTCCTGCAGTGCTAACACGTAGCTCTCTGCGATTCGTACTATTTCCTGTGTCTTGTCATTGGCGAACTGTCGCATATTCTCCTCATAATACTGGAGTAGTTCCTTTAAAGTATCCAGGTCACCGCTGTACGTCACGAGACAGGTAATCAGGGCCAGATTGGCGAAATCTCTTTCTCTGCTCTCTACCCCTTGGCGCATCGACTTATACATCATGATGAAAGCATCCGATGGCTTGTCCATTTGCTTAAACATTCCAATCGCAAAATTAATTGAATGTTGGTTCCTGAACTTGGAGACATTACCCATTTCCAAAATTACCCGTTCGGTGATTGAAGGCGCTTGAACACAGTTTGGAAGCACCCTCTGTATGATCAGCTCGTATCCTCCGATCATGACGGCAAGTGACTCATTTAACCCTTTCTGAAGCCCGTAACGGATAAACCGAGCATACAATTCCAGCAGCGCTCTGGCGTCATGCATAAAGAGAGGGAAAAATAGTTGCACTAATAACAGGCTTAACTCCGTATGCTCTTCATCAAGAGCGTCGGACAACAGATAAGACTTATTGCGTTTTCGATACAACATAAGCCCTGTCCGAGTCACTTCCTTGGCGATGGACAACAAGGAGCTATTCTCCTGAAGCTTCCATCCATAAGCCTCCAGCGCTTCTTTTCCGATTGCAATTACCGCCTCATTGTCCACAAACGCGTAAAATTGAATCAAGGGCACCCATATGCGAGAACGCTTCGATCGGCTCATCCCCTTGGTGTTCTTATTTAAATCCGATAATAGTACTCTCGCCCGGTCGGGTTGTCCGCCCATATACTCCGTCCATGCTAACACCAACTGCAGTTGAACATTGAGCTCGCCCGATTCGAGCTCTTTGTATTCCGTTAATAGGCGAATCCCATTCTCCGCATATTCTTTCCCTTTTACATAGCGCCCATCAGCTAATGCCTTTTTTCCCGCTTGAAGATTATGCTCAATCAGCTGCCGAGCCTCTTGCCCTGACAGAACCGATGCGGCTAGGTTCAAGTGATCAATTGCCGTCAGCGTCGTATTATCACTCCAATTGGGAAAGCTGCGCTGTAGCAGTTGCCCGATCCTACGGTGCCTGTCCGCGTTGCGGCCTGAATCGAAATCATATGCCATTCGGTGAATGAACTCATGGACGAACAAATAGATTCGATCCTGTCTGTCTTCCTGCTCATCCTCACGATAGATGATTCCTTCTGCCTCTACCTCTTGTAGCCCATGGAAAGCGGCATCCGGCACCATGTCGCATGCTTTGGCAAGAATCGACAATCGGAAAGCAGAGCCAATCGCGGCAGCCATGGCTAGAAGCTGCTTTGTATCGTTCGATAGCTTAGTGAAGCTCACCTCCATCAGACGGAGGTGAGCTTCTGGATCGCCCATTTGCCGGATGACTTCCGGATCCCATGACCACTGATGCCTATTATCGTCAAAGCTGAGTTTTTTCTCTTGCAGCCAGCCTTCTAGTATCAGACGTATCGCCCGAGGGTTACCACCGCTTTGATTATAGACAGATCTGGCCAGAAGACGAATACGAGCAGAATTTTCATGCAAGGCATCGGAGACATATTGGCTCACCTCTTCGTATGTCAGTGGCAGGAGGGCCACTATTTCCTCCGAATTGGTACGCCATCTCTCAACTAACCAGGTAATCTCTGGGAAGTGATTCGAATTAGGTTCTCCCAAAGTGGGAGCTTGCTCAACTGTCATCCGGCTCGTTCCAATCAGGAACAAACCGGGTACCGTATGCTTCACAAGGGAGTCAAGTACCGCATGCGTTCCATGGTCGGCCCATTCCAGGTTATCAATAAACAGGACAAGCGGGGGCTTGCATTCGGCCATGCATTGCATGAGATGTGGCAGATGATCTCTGGCACGATCCCAGCCATTTTCTTCGTCCACGGCAGCCGATACCTCCGTCTCGGTTCCAAACAGCGAATGAATCTCGGGCAAAATAGTGACGATTTCCCTCACATCTCGTCCAAACTCCGCCTGCAGCTTTATTTTAAGCTGTGAAATGACATCTGCCGGCTCGCTCCACAGCTGATCCACCCATTGTCGCAAAGCTTGAAGAATCGGTTCATACGGTGCAGTTTGCTGAAGAGGTTCTGCTCTCCCTTCAACAAACATGCCTCCACGCCGAGCGACCTTTAACTGTAATCTGCGAACGAGCGTCGTTTTGCCAATGCCCTCCTGGCCGCTCACCCATGAAAATACGCTCATCCCTTGAGCCGCCTGCTCAAGTTTGGCCTCCACTTGCTCTACTACAGCGCTGCGCCCGTACCAATTATCGGTTCGACCTAGCGAACGAATTTGGTCTAGGCGGCCTACTTCGAAGGGCGTCAGCGATCCTTGTTTATTCAGCATGTCCCGACACCACTTCAGATCCTCAAGTAACCCGTAAGCGCTCTGGTACCGATCCTCCGGAGATTTGGCAAGTAACTTCATCAAAATATTTTGCAGCGGCCCTTCTCCCTCCAACCGATTATGAAGCTGAGGCTTCCTGCTAATATGTACAGTACTCCAATCTTCACCGTCTTCAGGAAGAAAAGGCAGTTGTCCGGTGAACAGCTCATAAAAAATAACGCCTACTGCGTATAGATCGCTGCGTTCATCCGGCACACGATTAATCCGTCCTGATTGCTCAGGAGACCGATAAGCAGCATTACCTACCCCGATCTTTATCATGCGCGCCGTCTTTTCATCCCATTGAATACTGATGTTAACGGGGCTCAAGCATCCGATCATCCCATTCTCTTGATGCTCACGGAGCACCAATTCCGTCAATGGGATGGAGAGCTCAATGAAGCCTTCAATCTCTATAGGAGGCTCCTTTATGTAATCTTTTAGTTTCTTAATCATAGCCGACAATCGTACGCACCTACCTAAAATATAAGTTAAGTTTTGAGTTATAGATGGTTCGAAAGGTCCTGATCTCTTTGGTTAGGAAGATAAGTTTATTATAAATATTAATCTATGATGCTTTTGGAGTCCATTAGTTTTAATTCCCCCCCTGTAAGTTAACTCAAATATACTATGGGCGCACGAAAAAAAGACACCCGGTCCGGGTGCCTTATAGGGTTCAGCTCAGCGAAACTATTGGCAAAAACACATGCATTCGCCTGACTATTTCTGTTGAAGCAACCGTAATATAAGTACCGCCTCCTCAGCCCGTGTGGCCTCCGACTCCGGTTCGAACCGATTCCCGCTTCGACCTTGTGTTAGTTCCGTCATAGACACCGCCGGCAAAGGCAGAAGATCCTTTTATAAATCCGCTTGGCCATGCCTGATATCCAGTAAATGTTCTTCCTAACACTTCATCCCCAAGAATGGAGCCACTATACCCAATTCCATCTTGACCGGAGATGTTTGTAGCGGCTGCAACAGTCGATATGCCGCCAAATTCTACGCTTCCCGAAATACCTCCTATTATAAAAAGGATAATCAATAACATTATTGCTAATTTCCTACTTTTCCTTGTCATCATTCTTTTGTCCTTACGCATAAAGAATTCTTCATCGCTAGAAGCCACCAATATTAATAGAAGCCTCTTGGTCGTCTCCATATAAAAAGTCTCCTATCATTTCGCTTTATCTAAACAACATAGACAAATGATAGGAGCGTAAAGTCCTCCAAAAAAGCTGCTTATTTATTTGTTCCACATACGGTAATTGAATCAGCCGTCACTTGGTATAGGCTCAAAGTAGATAGGAAGTGTCGTTACCGAATAATCGGATAACGCTATGATCTTTTCATCGCGAGTAACCGCAATTACACGCAGATTATACACCGTCTCCGGATTAAGATTCCTAAGTGAAACATGGGTGGTTGGGGTGGTTTCGATCAGCTCCTCATTCATATAAACGTGATAGTTGATCCCCTCTTCCCCATACTCATTCCAATAGAGCTCAATGAAATGAGGCTGAACTTCAGACCTCATATTCTGTATCTCCCCATAGTACGCGAAACGGAAGGAGGCTGTAGTTAGTCCGCCTTTACCGTCATTGGCCGTTATATGAATTTCTGTTGAACCGAAACCAGTTGGGCTAATGCGCATGCTAGCTCCTTCCACATCTACCTCTACAACTGCCGTATCACTCGAACGGGCTGTGAATGTTAACGAATCACCATCCGCATCATGGAAAACCTCGCTCATATCGATTTCAAATGGCGCATTAGAATTTACCATTTGATTAGATATTGGTTTAACCGCCTCAGGAGCAGTATTCGTTGGTGTTGGTGTTGGCGTCGGTGTTGGTGTTGGCGTCGGTGTTGGCGTCGGTGTCGGTGTTGGCGTCGGCGTCGGTGTTGGCGTCGGTGTCGGTGTTGGCGTCGGTGTCGGTGTTGGCGTCGGTGTCGGTGTTGGCGTCGGCGTCGGTGTTGGCGTCGGTGTCGGTGTTGGCGTCGGTGTCGGTGTTGGCGTCGGCGTCGGTGTTGGCGTCGGTGTCGGTGTTGGCGTCGGTGTCGGTGTTGGCGTCGGCGTCGGTGTTGGCGTCGGTGTCGGCGTCGGTGTCAATCCCGATAGTCCTGATGGTGTCGTCGGTGTTGGCGGCCGCTGAGCTTGTTCTTGCAGCTTCTTCATCTGCTCCAAAAATTTTTTCAGCTCCTCAAATCTTTTCTTCTCAGCATCCAAAAGTCGTTGCATCAACTTTTCCTCCGATTGTTTACCGGCTTCTTCAAGTTTCTTCTTATTCTCCTGCTCTTGCAGTACTTTTGCAGCTAGAAGCTTATCTATTAGGGCCTGCTTCTGTGCGTCTAGTAGACGCTGCTTATTTTGCTCCTCCAGCAGTCTTTTTTGTTCTTCCTCCAATTGCTTCTGCCTTGCCTGCTGCTGCTTTTCCTCATCCGATAATTGAAGCGGCAGGACATTATTCAAATCGATCTTTTTACCGGATTGCTTATTGGCCTCATCGATAAGTGCCTGCAATTGTTCTGGTCCTATTAAATTCTGATCACGAGCCTGCTTTAAAATATTAGGAAGAAGATTATCTAAATTATTTTGGTATCGATCCAGATCGTCTGGAGACAAGCCACCCGGATTTCCGCTAGGGATAGACCCTGGGGCTTGATTTCTAAACCTCTCCAGCATCTCCTCATTTTCCTGCTCTATTTTTTGCTTAGCCTTTAATATGGCTTCGATAACAGCAGGTGAAGCTTGATTAACGAGACCGGAAAGATCAACCACATAAGGCACATTGGGCGTTTGCGAATCTAATCCTGGATTTAAGCTCAGTTGCTGCCCAGGATATACGAGGAGGGCTGGATCCTGACTAGTTCCGTTGCCGCTTCCCTGAACTAGACCGCTGTTTACAGTAATCATCGGAAACAACGTAACCGGATTGATACCCACCATAAAATTCGTGCCTCGAACATCAGTCACAGCCGTCGGCGTAAGGATGTTGAAGGTATCCTTGGCACTTACCAGTGAGGACACATTGGCCGCAGCTAGCCCGCTCCATAACATAAAGCTCGTGTGCTTTACACGGGACGCATCACTTAAGTTTGAAATGTACAGCTCCGAGTTTTCGCTTATCGTAATTTCATCCCCACGATCGGCCGTCCTTAATATCGCGCTCGTATTTTTTTCCGTAAGAATATGATCACCTTGATGAAGATTCATGCCATTATAGGCCCGGTAAGTCAATGAACCGCCCGCCTGATTGATCCAGACCGTTCCTTTAATCTGTTCGATTACCGTCACACGCGACTTGCGATCTGCTGCAGGCAGCTTCTCGACCGCTTCCGCGATTTCCCGTAAAATTACCGTCCTCGTGTTCGAATCCCATTGTACATCTGCTCCAAATGCCTCACTGAAAAATCGGATCGGAACATAGGAACGGCCATCTTTGTTATATGGCGCTGTCTCAATCTCTCGCTGCTCTTCTGCACCCGTCTCGGCATTGTTAATGGAAATCACTTTACTCTCCATTTGCAGCCTGATACTTACGTCTCCCTTTGTCAATTCAATGGTACGCTGGTTATCCAACAATCCAACCTTATAGCCCAGCATTTCGCTTAAAGCTCTCACGGGCACCATTGTGCGCCCCTTCACAATTTCGGGCTGCACGTCAAGTCTGATCACGGTATCATTGATCACAACCTTCACCTGATCATTGTGGGGCAAATTGGTTGGAAGCTGGTAATACTCAAGCTCACGGATTTTATTGTTATAGCTGTCCGCAATGAGCAAGCCGCCATTTGGCAGAACCGCTACATCTGTCGGATTATGGAGCAGATTATGACCGTTAATGCCATCTACTTGACCAAACTGAGCAGGTACACCAGCAATTGTATTCACATACCCGTCAACAAGATAACGAATCGTGTGGTTCAAGCTATCGGCAATGACTAGTCCCCCATCCTTTGTTACGACGATTCCTCTAGGAGACTGAAAGCGTGCCTGTGTAGCGGCACCATCCGCATAACCACCTTCGGCATACAGGCTACCATTCGCATACACAGGCTCCTCCCCCGCAGGCAAACCCGCCGCGGTTGTCACTGTACGCTTGGCCAGATCAATATAGCGAATTACTCGATTGCCCGTATCACTTACATATAAGTTGCCTTTATGGTCGATCGCAATGCTGGTAGGATCATTAAACTTGGCGGTTGAAAGCTCTCCATCTGCATAATCACCTGCAGGAACAGCATAGCCGCCAATCACCTCGACGACTCGATCAGATGCAGCGTTAAGTGTAGTCACTTGACCATCCGCTGTTATTTGCCGGATTAAATGATTTAACGTATCCGCAACATACAAGGTTCCATCTGCAGCGACAGCCACATCCTGGGGATGATAGAATCCCGCTTCATTACCTATACCGTCTTCATTGCCGATTATGCCATCACCGGCAACCGTTGTTACCATCCCATCCTTAGATATTTTTCGTATCCGATGATTTTCGGTATCTGCTATGTATATATTACCTTCCAAATCCGTATCCATGCCCGAAGGACCGTTGAACACAGCATCTTCTTTAGCACCATCGTGCCAAGCTCCCTCAGGAGTTCCGTAGTCTTCCCCGTCAAGCATTAAGCCCGCATAGGTAGAAACCTCTCCATTCTTCACTTGACGGATGAGATGATTCCGGGTGTCTGCCACAAGCACAGAACCATCCTTCAAGACAGCGATTCCCTGAGGCATACGAAAAGAAGCCTCTGATGCCGCTCCATCCCAATCGTCAAATTCACCACTTCCTGCAAATACTGTTACTTTTGAAAGAGCCTCATGGCTGTCACCCAGGTACAGCTCACTTTGAATGCCGGCAGCCCCTGCGGCTGTACCTCCAATTAATGTGAAACTCATAACAGCAACTATTAAACGACGATATACTTTCCTCACATTGATCCCCCTTCACCCGATAAAATCAAAGCAACAAAAAAACAACTATAATTCGACTTCCTCTGGACATTATAGTGAGAAATATAATAGTTTGTAGTCCTACGAAAGTAGTATTCTATAAGATTGTGTGAGAAATGAACGATTAATTCTCCTTACAGCACCTCTCCTGTATACTTTTTCAGAACTTCATAAACTCCTTTTTTACGGGCTCGTTTAATAATGAATTTAAAGAGAGAACGTTGTAACCAGAAGGGAATACCCACGATTAGGGTGTTTTGTAGTGTTAAAACGAAAGCGGTATGGGCAAGTGACTTGGGTTTGCCCTTTTCATCTGTTAATCTATCGTCCATGAGCCCGTAATGAATGCGAACCGATTGCTCGAACTTGCTTGGCGGCGTTAGCCGGACGCGGAATACAACTGGCTCTTCATGCTCGTTCGCAAAGGTATGTGACGTTTTAAGTGGGGCAATACGGCGGTCTCCCGCTTCTAACACATGCTCTGTTTTACCTAAAGTTACGGTGAGCTTACCTGTAATTACTTCGAATTGCTCTTCAAGCTGATCATGAATATGCAAAGGTGGACCTTTGCCAAATGGAGGCAGTGCAACTTCGATTAATAAATACTCTCCCTCCGTGTCCTTTGCCGTTTCTAGAAAAGTAATTTGTTCTCCTGTGACTTTATTCTTAACCGTTTGTTCCATTCATGTTCGCTCCTTGTTGATTATTTACCAAAACTAGATGCTTAGATGCTTCAATATTGATTGTCTTCATGCAAAAAAACCTTCTATCATTCGACTCTGTTTAAACATCATAGTCGAATAATAAAAGGTTTAAGTCCTACGAAAGGAGTACACAGTAAAAAGGAGGGGGTGAACGATAAGCACCGCGCACAGTTCAAATCAAAAAATGGCAGCACTCACAAAGTTCTTCCCGCAGGTCTTCATCATCTGCATTTGATTCGAATTAAATATCACACCTTAATGTCTGTTCTAACACAGCTGAAATTCATCCGCCATCTCTTGAGACCACTCTGAAATAGTTTAAATCCTAAATCGCATAACGCTGGATTTCGGAGTTATTTTTGCAAGTATACAAGTTCGCCTTACTTGTGATACGGTTCACCTTAATTAATCTTCACTATCCTCCCTCTTAGTAAGACCGCCTCCTCCTTGGACAGGTGTAACTAAGGAATGAGAAGTCAATGACACGGTCACTAAATTCCTAACACTAATAGCCCGCTGGACGGCAAAAACACTGCCATCCAGCAGGCTTATTCTTTATGCTTAGGGACGGGGGCAAAGAATAAAATAGGACAAGCTATTCGTACTTTTTCTACTTTGGATCTCAATTCAATACTTTTATTATCTACACATCCGTTACAACCATACACGTTTCCAAACGGAACTAAGCAACCTGAGTCACTATGAATACCGAACTCAGACTGCTTAAACCTTACTTTGTATATGTCTACCTGACAGGGATCACTTCAATTCCTAGGTGTCTTCTGTTCATTTAGGCTGAAATCCGGTGAAGTTTTACATCAATTTTACATCAAGTCTGTTCTCAGCCATCTGTATCACCAAAGTTTTTAATCTGTACCATATTAAAAAACCCAAGTAAATAAGAGGATTTTAACTCACTGTTCCACTCTTAACCAACACCGCCACCGACTCCACATGCACCGTATGCGGGAACATATCCACCGGCGTTACCTCCACCGTCTTATACCCGCCATCCTCCAGCACCCTCAAATCCCGTGCCAGTGTCGACGGATTACATGACACATACACTACCCGCTCCGGCTTCATCTGCAGGATCGTATCCAGCAGCCGCGGATCGCAGCCCTTGCGCGGCGGATCGACGACGATCACGTCGGGCGTAACGCCTTGTTCTTTCCAGTTCGGAATGACGTCCTCAGATGCCCCGACCTCGAACACTACATTGTTCATATTATTAAGCTTCGCGTTTCCACGTGCATCTTCAATGGCTTCAGGTACGATTTCTACCCCGTACACCTTGGCCGCATGCTGGGCCAGGAACAGGGAGATCGTCCCGATACCGCAGTAAGCATCGATGACGGTTTCGTTGCCGGTCAGCCCGGCGTATTCTACGGTTTTGCCGTACAGCACTTCGGTCTGTGCCGGGTTGACCTGATAGAACGAACGCGCTGAGATGGCGAACTGTACATCGCCGATGTAATCGTAAATTACGTCTCTGCCCCATAAGACGCGGGTTTCGTTACCGAAGATCACGTTCGTACGCTGGGGATTTACGTTTTGGCAGATGCTGACTACATCCGGGAGCTGCTCGCGGATACTTCCGAGCCAGGCGTCCAGATGCGGGATGTCGCGGCCGCTCGTAACGAGGACGAGCATCATCTCGCCGGTGCGGAAGGCTTTCTTCACGACGACGTGGCGGAGCAGGCCGCGGCCGCTTTCTTCATTATAAGCAGAGATGCCGAGCTCTCTGCCGATGCTCTTCACCGCAGCTACGACGCTGTCGTTATGCTCATGCTGAATCAGGCACGTCTCCATATCGACGATCCGGTGGCTGCCTCGGGCGTAGAAGCCGCCGACCAGACCGCCTTCGGTGACGCCGATCGGCACCTGGGCCTTGTTGCGGTAGCGCCAAGGCTCGTCCATGCCCAGCGTAGGCCGGACGATAATCCCGTCAGCTGAAGAATGCTCTTCAGCCCCGGCTACCTGCAGCTTCCCGATCCGCTGCAGGTTGTCCACCACCAGCTGGCGTTTCCACGCCAGCTGGGCGGTGTAATCCATATGCTGCAGCTGACAGCCGCCGCATTGGTCGTAGATGTCGCAAGGCGGCGCGATGCGGTCTCGGCTTGGCTCAACAAGCTTCAGCAGCTTGGCGTAGCCGTACTGCTTCTTGGTCTTGAGCACCTTGGCCTGTACCTTCTCACCAGGCAAAGCGCCCTGCACAAAGAGGGTAAAGCCCTCCACCCGGCCTACCCCTTCGCCTTCATGGGTCATGCCGATGATATCGAGCATAACCTCGTCATTCTTGTTCACTGGCAGATCGGCGGCAGGCGCCGAAGCTTCCCGGCTGCCACCCCGGCGTCCGCTGCGGTGTTTACTCATTGTTATATACTCACTTCTTTCATGATCTTCACTATTAATGATATTAATAATTAACCTTGTATCCAGCTACCCGTCTAAGCTCTATCCATCATCGGTTCGCACCGTATCTTCCACACTACAAAAGCTCCAGCTGACCCGGCGGGCCACCGCACGAATCAAGTGGAGCTTTATCTTGTCTTACTTTGCTGATCTCTTGCCTTAGTGATTCTGGGCAAAAATCCGCAGATGCTGCGGCAGGATCTCGAATCTGCCCGGCAGGGTACCACCCAGCTCACCGTCCAGGTTAAGCTGAACGTAGCCCGGGGAGGTGACCTCCATTGCATCGGTACGGAAATACACGACTTTCTTGTCCTGCAGATGCTCACCGCGGATGGCCAGGGTGACCAGCCGGACGAACTCGGCAAGGTTACATTTCTTGACCGCAATGACGTCGAACAGGCCGTCGTCGATCCGGGCATCCGGAGCAAGCTTCTCAAAGCCGCCGACGGAGTTGGTGTTGGCGATCAGGAACAGCATGAATTCATCATGGATCAGCTCCTGGCCGTTCGCGCGGATGTAGAGCTCCTGCGGCGACAGGCTGGCCATTTTCTCAATACCCTTCAGGTAGTAAGCAAGCTGGCCCATCATGGTCTTCAGTCTGCTGGGAACCTCGTATGTCAGCTCGGTCAGGCGTCCGCCGCCGGCTATATTAATGAAATAACGGTCGTTGGCTTTGCCGAGGTCAATCAGGCGCGACTCCTGGCGCAGAATCAGATCGCAGGAATCCTCCCAGTTCTTCGGAATGCCCATCGCCCGGGCAAAATCATTGGTCGTACCAAGCGGCATTACACCCAGCGGGGGCCGGTTAGGCTTCTCCGCCATTCCGTTAATGACCTCGTTAAGAGTACCGTCGCCGCCAGCCGCTATGATCAGATCATAGGTACCGCGTTCAACCGCCTCTGCTGCTGCAGCTGTAGCATCGCCTTCCCCGGTTGTAGCATGGCAGGAGGCTTCAATGCCGCCAATATCCAGCCGCTCCAAAATGTCGGCGAGTCGTCTTTTCATTTCTTCCCGTCCAGAAGTGGGATTATAAATCAATCTCGCAGTTTTCATTACCGGAACGCCACCTGTGTATTTAAAATAGATAACCTTACTGATTATACCCAATTCAGCACCCTACAAGCAATGTCGGAGGCCAAACAGCAAAACTTTTTTTGCTATATCATTCAGATTTCATCAGCAGGCTATCTAAATATATCTATGCAGCAGCACCTGGTTTTATTCGAAAAATCTTACTTCAATGCCCCCGTACCTGCTCCAGCATCACACGTACCTGCTGCTCAATCCAGTGCGGCAAGAGTGGATGCGGCAGCAGCGTGCAGCCGGTATAAGCATACTTCAATCCCTGGAGCTGCCCGGGAAGCACAACCTTGGTGAAATAGCCCTCACTCAAAAAGAGCGGGGCTACCAGCACCTCGTAGCCTTGCTCTATCCAATATTCTGCCCGCTCCCGTACCGTCCCGACGCTCAGCAGGCCGTAATCCGCCGCCGCTACGCCGCTGACAGCGCGCAACCGCTCTGCCAGGGAGGAGATGCCCGCTTCCCAGCGCTGCCGGAAGCCGTCATGCTTGCTGCCGTGGCCGACGAGCAGGATCATCTCCCGCTCGGGGGTGACCGACAGCCCGCGCAGCTTGTCCCATAGCATAACGGCTATGTCCGGATCATCATCGACCGGATAGCCGAAATGAACATTAGCCCGCACAGAGAACGGCTCAAGATCGGTTTCGCGCTCCGGCGCAGGCTTTGCGCCAATTGCATATGCTATTTCATCGATATGCGTACTGCCTGATGAAACAAACAAGGGGACCACAATAAGTTCTGTGACCCCTGCATGTTCAAGCTCATCTATTCCGTCCTGAATCAGGCGGCCTTCTACCAGCTCCAGAAAAGACACTGCCACCGGCAGCGCCTCCTCCAGCGATAAATGGTTCACTGCTTCATCGACAATCTTAACCCAGGCTGTATCCCGGGAGCCGTGACTGATGATAAGAACGCCCGGTTTCATGATATTAGCGCCCCAGACGTTCAAGCGTCATTTTGTAGCCGTCGTTGCCATAGTTCAGGCAGCGCTTCACGCGGGAAATCGTTGCCGTACTTGCCCCGGTCTCCGCTTCGATCTGATTGTATGTAGAGCCTTTGCCCAGCATGCGTGCTACCTCAAGACGCTGTGACAGCGACTGAATCTCGTTTACGGTGCACAGATCATCGAAGAAGACATAGCATTCTTCCATATTTTTAAGTGTTAAAATGGCTTCGAATAGTTGGTCTATACTTTTATCGTTTAGCTTCTTTAGCTGCATCGTAGATCATCCCCTAAAAGTTTGGTCAGCATCATCTTCACGGATTAAGCATCATCCAAAACTGGCTTTAAAGCATTAAAGCTGTAAAATCAACAAGACTATCTTGCCTTTACTATATTGCACTGGAGCAGTTTTTTCAAGCATTAACGATTTCACGCTGTAAAGAACGAAAATGATGGACATTTGTCCACCCCAGGCGTACATCTTATATTCAATTTGGATTATACTCTATTTGTATCTGATAGGATTTACCGCCTTAACTATAGTACTACATTACCTCTGAAAAGCAAGCATGGACACGGTTTTTTCACTTCCGCCGCTTCTTTCTGGGCACCTGCCCTTTTCCGCTCTTATCCCGGTTAACCGGGCGTTTGTCTATACCTTATGTTCGCCCATGACATACAGTATAGCAAACCAATAACAAAGGAATGTGATGTTATGCCTCATCATTACTATAATCATTCCCGCCGGGACGGCCGCTCACTGGCCGGTTCATATGCCCCTTCCGGCTATCCCGGCATCGGTTCCTACGTCCAGCCGCCGCCTCCAATTGAAAGCGGCATGCTGCCCGCACTCGGGGCAGGGCCTGTAGATACAGCACTCGCCGTACCGGCTGCCGCAGCTGAAGTGGCACCCAAAGCAGGGGGGCTGCTGGGCGGACTCGGCAATCTCGGCAATCTCGCGAACCTGGCTAATCTGGAGCAGATCAAGGGAATCGTAGACCGGATGGGCGGAATCGACGGGATTGTCAGCTCCATGGGTAAAGTGCAGAAGGTGGTTGAAGGCTTTCAGCAGATGGCGCCGATGGTGAAGCTGGTTATGGGTACTTTCGGTAAAAAGAAAGGCTCAGGCTCCTTAGCCGCCGAAGAGGACGCCGCCATGTATCAGCCGAAACGCAAAAAAAGACGCCCTTCCAAGCAGCGCCGCAAATCCCCGGCCAAACCAAAAAACCGCAAGAAGTCCTCTCCATCCTCTGCTAAACGCCGCCGCTCTTAGCGGTGGCGTTTAGCTTTTTCCCGTTTGCCCTATTTAAACCATCCGCTCCGCCGGAACCAGAGGAACATGCTTCCTCCAAGCGCCAGCATCACCAGCAAAATGACCGGGTACCCGTACGTCCAGTCCAGCTCCGGCATGACCCGGAAGTTCATCCCGTAGATGCCGGCAATCAGCGTCAGCGGCATGAATACGGTCGTAATCACCGTCAGCGTCTTCATAATCGAATTCATCCGGTTGGAGTTGAGCGAGATGTAGCTGTCGCGCAGATCGGCGGTCATTTCGCGGTCGACCTCAATCATATCGGTCAGCTTCAGCAGATGGTCGTGGATATCGCCAAAGTAGACACGCTCCTCCCCGTTACTCTGCACATGCTGCGAGTTGACGATCCGGTACATCAGGTCACGCATCGGCACAATTGTCCGCCGCAGCTTCAGCAGCCGTCCGCGCACCCGGAAGACCTGGCTCATCAGCTCTTCAACGGACTCTTTTTCACCCATGCCCTCCAGATCCGCCAGCTCGTCCTCCAGATTGTACAGGCTCGGGAAATACCGGTCGACCAGCTTGTCCATCACCGTATAGGCTGCAGCCACCGGACCGCCCGACCAGCCCTTGCGGCTGTCAATTTCCGCCTGCACCAGCGCCCAGGCCTCATCCATTTCCGGCTTCTGCTGGTGGTGATAAGAAACGAGAAAGCTAGGACTCAGAAACAGATCTACCTCTTCCGCCTCCAGCGTCTGCTCATTCAGCGCATGCAGCACAAAAAACTGCACATCCTCATAATAATCCAGCTTGGGCCGCTGCAGTGTGTGCATGCAATCCTCAATCGCCAGGGGATGAAAGTGAAAATAGCTGTCCAGCAGCCGTGTCTCTTCCGCCGTCGGTGCGTTAAAATCCGCCCAGATCCAGGCATAATCAGCCAAAACAATACTCTGGAGCGGCAGGCCCGTCAGCACCTCCCCCTGCCAGGTCACCGCGAGTGTACGTATCATGAATGAGACCTCCGTTTACTCTGCCTCCAAGTGCCGCAGCGTTCTAATGCTACTATTGTACAGCATGGGACGGCCTCCGCCCAAATTACAGATTAAAGCAGACTTCTTCGCATAAAAAATAACCCTCAGCCCGCTGTTCAGCGGTTCCGAGGGGGCAGCTAGTTGGATTTTCGCCACTTCATTTAAGCATTTCCCGGCATATTAGACTATTAGTTGGAAAAATGACACCTATTTCGGGCCAATTAGCGATCTCGGGTCGATTTCAGCGGAAATAAGTGACGTTTATCCAATTAGTGTCCCGCTCGCAGGCTTCAACGTGAAATTAGATATCAAATTTCCACTTAGTCCGTTGGATGAGCCTACCAATCGCTCTCAAACAGCTATGTTACATAAAACAGTTGCCTAACAAGCCTGCTTCTTTACATCCCCGCCAATCACAGCACACATCATCCGTCCCTTACCGCCCCAGCCCCTCCAGCAGCTCCAAATGCAGTACCTGCAGGAACTTCTTGATATTGACCTTCACCTTGCCGGAGTCCCGGCGCAGCTCGATCTCCTTCATCTTCAGGCGTACCTCCTCGAAGTCAAAATAGAGCGGCGCATAATGCTCGAACTTTGGATTGCCGTAATCGGTCAGGCCGATCGAAGCGAGGTTCGTCAGTCCGGCAGACAGGGCGCGGCGCAGCCGCTGCTCGATCGCCTTCACTTCCTTGGCGGCTTCCGCCGGCGAGGCTTTATAGGTGGCTGCGGCCATCTCGTACAGCTCTTTGAGCGGCGGAAGCGTGCGGTTATCCTCTCTGGCTGCTACAAGCTCCATCATCAGGATGATGTCTCGGCTGCCGCCCTCGGAGATCATACCCATGTTCATCAGAATGGGCTGGATGATCTCCTTCACGGTCCTCTTGCTCGCTGCCGCCTGCACCAGGCCGAATTGCAGCCCCTCCAGCTTGCCGAGGCTCGATTTGATCTCATCCAGGTAGCGGTTGATGGCATAACGTTCGTTCACTTTATGCAGCACGGATTCGACCTCGATTTTGTTAATCGGCTTGCGGATGAAGAACTCAATGCCGCTGCGGTAGGCACGGCCAACCATATCCCCGTTCTCGATCTGCGAGATCATCACGAATTTGGAGCGGCAGCCTTGAGCCTGCAGGGAATCGATTGTCTCAATGCCGTCCTGGTCCGGCATCAGCAGATCCATCAGCACAATATCCGGCCGCTCCTCCAGAATCAGGCGCACGCCGTCCTGCCCGCCTTCCGCTGTGCCGGTCACTTCTCCAAGCCCGCTGTCCTCGATAATATGCTGCAGCATTCGTCTGGCCGTTGCATCGTCATCCACAATACAAAAAGATAATGGCATCCCCTACTCCTCCTTCCGCAGCCCTTTTGTCGGTATTTTAATCTGAAATCTGGCCCCGCCTAATGCCGAGACCGGCTCAACAGTGATATGCCCGGCAAACAGATTAACAATATCCTGCACATGCGACAGCCCGATTCCCGTAGCAGCCACGCCCTCCTGATCGAACTTGGTCGTAAAGCCCGGCTCGAACAGCAGCCCGCGGTCACGTTCCTTAATCCCGCCGCCGCTGTCAGCCACAGTAAAGATGGTAAATTCCCCATCCTCATGCACATCCAGGGTGATGCTGCCTTTATCTTGTATTACTTCAACCGCATTAGCTGTAAGATTGCCAAGCAAAGTCAACAGGGGAGTATAGCTGGCGGTGGTATAGTCGGAGGTCATATTCAGCGTGAGCTGAACCTGTTTATTAAGCATTTCTGCGTACTTTGCATTGCTCTTCATTGTAAATTTCATGATGACGGACAGCGGCAGATCACCGGTCACCTCACGGTCGCCCAGCTTCACCAGACCCGCCAGAATGCGCTGTGAATCCTTCTTCACTTCATGGATCTCCTGGGTAATGTCGAGCACCTGGCGGCTGTAAGGCTGCAATGCTTCCTCTGCTTTGAGGCTGCGGTACAGATCGTAGCTGTTTAACGTAACACGCTCCAGGGTACCGATTGATTTTTCCAGATAAAAGACTTCACCATACAGCCCAGAGCTGAAGCTCAGCATCTGCTCCATCCGCCGGTTCTGCTCGCGCTGCGTAATCCGCAGCTGGCTGACGGAGATACTGCTGTACACACCGGTCGTAAAATACGTGCGGATCACGGCGATCGCCATCAGAAACGTCCATTCATTCAGCCGGAAGGAGGCCGAGTCCAGCACAATCAGCCGGGTAAGCAGCTCCATCTCGTTCGACAAAAGGTCAATCACCGCTGTAACGCCGCCCAGCACGAGCGGGTGGAAGTAATCGATCCGGCTTTTGATCAGACTCATCAGCAGGGCGAAGACTATATAGTAGATCATTGCCGAGAAATGGCTCGACAGACTCTCGGCCAGAGAAGCACCGCTGCTTCCTACCGCATCCATCCCCGTACGGAACAGCAGCACTACAACTCCGGTGACAACCCCTGTAACGATATACGGCAGACGCCTCATTAAAAGCAAAAACAGCAGAAACGCGCTGCTGCCCATTGCAATCCGGAAAACATCGCCGTCAAACGGATTGATTTTGAATTCTCCGGCTATCGCTGTACTAAAAGCTGCCATGAATATCTGTAATACTTTGTTTTTGAGTATAATTTGTCCCATAAACACGGCTCCTGCTTATGATGTTGTCAACTATACTACCATAACCTTGATTTCTTTTATATGACGGATACGTTTTTTTACGGAAAATTATGCTGTTTTATGCTCCAGTCGTTTGGAAATCAGCGAGAGCAGATAATTTACTGCAAAGTACATCAGGGCGACCATCATCAGAATAGGGATCGTATAGCTCTCCTTCTGGCCCATGACGATCTTCGCATTATGCATCAGCTCCGGCAGTGCGACAATCGTTGCCAGCGACGTATCCTTGAGCAGCGAGATAAACTGGCTGACCAGCGGCGGCACCATATGCCGCAGTCCCTGCGGAAGCACGATATGCCACAGGGTCTGAAAGCTGCTAAGACCGGAGGATCGCGCGGCTTCAATCTGCCCTTTATCCACAGCAGCCAGGCCCCCGCGCACAATCTCGGCAATCATCGCTGCTTCGAACACCGTCAGGGCAGCAATCGCGGCAGAGATGAGCCCCATTTTGATCCCGACCTCCGGCAGCGCAAAACGCACGAAGAAAATAATCAGCAGCAGCGGCAGGTTACGGATCAGCTCAACCAGAAAGAACATCACTGGCGAGAGCACCGGAACCTCCGCGTAGCGGATCACACCTACCACAACACCAATAACAAAGCTTAGAATAATCGACACAAAAGCCACAATTAATGTGATATACAAGCCGTCCAGCAAAAAACCTAAATTAGCGGCCGAAAATGCACCGGCAAAATCCATACTATCCCTCCTCAGGCACTTTCGTTCTAATACTTACGCTGTAATCTGCGCTCCCATACCCGTACACCATAGCTCAGCGGCACAGTCAGCACCAGATAGAATACCGCTACAAAAATGTAGGTATCGAACGTACGGTACGTCTCCGTAGAAATGCTGTCGGCAAAATACATCAGGTCGAACCCGGCAACGATCGTCAGCACGGACGAGTTCTTAATCAGGTTAATGAACTGGTTGCCGAGCGGCGGAATAACCAGCTTGATCGCCTGCGGCAGAATCACATCCGTCATCGTCTGGATGTAGCTCAGACCGGACGAACGTGCCGCCTCCATTTGCCCTTTAGGGACAGCCATAATTCCGGCACGGATGGCTTCGGCAATGAAGGCCGAGGTATATACAGCGAGACCAATCGTCCCGGCCGTGAAGCCGTCGAGCGTAAAGCCGAGTGCCGAGGGACCATAATAAAAAATGTACACTACGAGCAGCAGCGGAATATTGCGAACAAATTCTACATAGCCTGTTCCGAACCAGCGCAGCCCTCTGACCGTGGTGATACGGAAGACGGCGATAATGGCACCGAGCACAAAGCTGCCGATTAGCGCAAGTACGCTGGACAGCACAGTGCCCCAGAAGCCCTCCAGATACAGGCTGAAATAATCCGTTAATATTGAAAAATCCATCACGCTCACCTACCCTTGACTGCAAAATAATGACTAGCGCTTAACTGTTCGTTTCCCTCCCGTTCCCCCTTTTACAAGAAGAAACGGCAGAGCCGTCCTTATGCAGGCCGGGTACCGTTTCACTGATTCATATAGGGCAAGAACGCTGTCAGACTTATTTCGCCGGCGCTTTACCGATCCATTTGGTATAAATGGCATCGTATTCTCCGTTTGCCTTTAGTTCAGCCAGTGTATCATTAATGGCCTGAACAACATCGGTGTTGCCTTTTTGTACAGCAATGCCGTATGGTTCATCGGTGAACGGCTCGCCTACAACCTCGTAGCCTTCATCCTGGGCAGCCATCCCGTACAGGATCGCATCGTCCGTTGTCAGGGCATCACCTTGGCCTGCTTTCAGGGCGGCGAAGGCATCCTGATAGTTATCGAATTCCAGTACAGTTACGCCTGGTACCTTTTCTTTGATGTTCTTGATTGAAGTAGCCCCTTTGGAGCCAAGGATCTTCGTATCCTTCGTTACACTTTCAAGTCCGGTTATCGGGCTGCCCTTCTTCACGAGCAGAGACTGGCCGGCCTGGAAGTATACATCGGAGAAATCGACTTCCTTCTTTCGTTCTTCAGTGATAGTCATGGTAGCAACAACCATATCAATTTCACCGTTATTCAGCATTGGAATGCGTGTCTTGGAGGTTACTTCCTTCAGCTCGATTGCATTTTCATCACCCAGGAGATGCTTGGCAATTGCCTTGGAGATGTCAATATCAAAACCCTCTACGTCGCCGGAAGCAGGGTCCTTCAGACCAAACAGCCGGGTATCGTATTTCACGCCGACCAGCAGCTTGCCGCGCTCCTTGATTTTGGCGATGGCAGCGGAATCCGTAGTTTCTCCGGCAGCATTGCCGCCCCCAGCAGCTGTGTTTCCGGCGTTGTTGTTATTGCCGCAGCCGGCAATTACGAATAATGCAGCAACCAGCAGCAGACTCACCCATTTGATACTCTTAATCTTGATCATTTCTCTTCCTCCCCGTAATCTGTATATTGGATTAATGACTTAACACCCTGCTGAGAAACGTCCGTGTCCGCTCTTCCCTCGGATTGGCAAAGAATTCCGCCGGTGCCGCTTCCTCCACAATCTGCCCCTGATCCATAAAAATGACCCGGTCAGCCACCTCTTTGGCAAAGCCCATCTCATGTGTCACAACCACCATCGTCATTCCTTCACGGGCCAGGTTACGCATAACATCAAGCACTTCACCGACCATCTCCGGGTCAAGCGCTGAGGTCGGCTCGTCGAACAGCATGATCTTCGGCTTCATCGCCAGGCCCCGGGCTATTGCAACGCGCTGCTGCTGGCCGCCGGACAGCTGGGACGGATACGAGTTTGCTTTATCAGCGATACCGACCTTCTCCAGATAATACATCGCGGTCTTTTCCGCCTCTGCCTTAGGCAGCCCCAGCACCTTGACCGGCGCCAGCGTAATGTTGTCGATCACCTTTTTGTGCGGGTACAGATTGAAATGCTGGAACACCATTCCAATCTCCTTGCGCAGCTTGTTGATGTCTGTCTTTCGTTCATTTACCGTTATTCCGTCAACAGTCAGTCCGCCGCTGGTTATCGTCTCCAGCCGGTTGATGCAGCGCAGCATCGTGCTTTTACCGGACCCGGAAGGGCCAACTACTACAACCACTTCCCCTTCCCTGACATGCAGGTCAATATTTTTCAGCACATGAAAATGCCCGTAATGCTTCTCTACCTGATGAAAATCAATCAACGACAGTCCTCCTTTGCAAGCTTCTATTGTAATCAGTTGATGCAAGCCGCTCTTTGTCAGCTATGGTAACACTTAGAACACACCTTACTGCCCAGACTACCCGATCCTACAAAATCCTACGATTGACTGTAAAATTTCATGTCATTTTCTTTTCTAAAAGTGAGATATTTCATTTTCTTTTAGCCCCAATTAATATTTTTCATCAATTTTATGTGAATTTTTGTGACCTTTTCTCTTGTAAAGCAAGTAGAAACGGCTTTGCCGTCCTTCAAAGAAGGCGGCAACCGTTTCTGCGAGAAATATAAGGAGTATTGATTGCGTAGAACATATAAATTCTTATATTTCAAAAAAGACACCTTCCGGTGTCTGCGGCCTAATCCCATATGTACGCAAATCTGCACAACAAAAAAAGATGTCAGCAGCCGGCATTGGCCTCCATGACATCTTCGATACCGTTCTATTCTAGAAGAAAAGCTTGCAGATTACTCCAGCCAGCACTGCGCTGATCGGAATGGTGATGAACCAGGTTACGATAATCCGTCCGGCTACTCCCCATTTGACGGCAGAGAAACGCTTGGCCGAACCTACCCCGAGAATCGCTGAGGTAATGGCATGCGTGGAGCTGACCGGCAGATGCAGCAGTGTAGCAGTGAAAATGACGGATGCGGCCGACATATCTGCAGCAAAGCCGTTAATCGGCTCAATTTTGAAAATCTTCGTACCCATTGTCTTGATGATCTTCCAGCCGCCGATTGAGGTCCCGAGGGCCATGGACGTTGCAGCGGCAATTTTAACCCACAGCGGAACTTCCATTGTCTCCAGACGTCCCGAGGTGACCAGTGCAAAGGTAATAATCCCCATCGCCTTCTGGGCATCATTGGTACCGTGTGTAAAGGATTGCAGTGCAGCTGTAATCACCTGCATCGAGCGGAAGCCTTTGTTGACGGTATGCGGACTGCGCTTGGCAAATACCCATTTAAGAATCGTCATTACAATATAACCAATCACAAATGCGATCAGCGGGGAGAAAATAAGCCCCTCTACAATCTCAATGAAGCCTTCCCACTTAATGTGGTCAGAGCCTGCTCCAACATACACCGCACCGGCCAAAGCACCGATCAGGGCATGTGAAGAGGAAGAAGGAATCCCAAGCCACCAGGTAATCAGGTTCCAGATAATAGCCGCAATCAGGGTCGCAGCTACTATATTGATCCCGTTATCCAGCAGGGTCGGATCGGTAATACTGCCGCCGATTTTTTTCGCTACCCCAGTAAACATCAGCGCCCCGACAAAGTTCATGAGTGCTGCAAGGATGATAGCGGTACGCGGTTTAAGCGCACGGGTCGAGACGGAAGTTGCGATTGCGTTCGCTGTATCATGGAAGCCGTTGATAAAATCAAAGGCCAGTGCAAGAAAAATTACAAAACCCAGCATGAATAATGATGTTTCCATATCTTAGAACCCCTTATGAGTTGCGCATGATGATCGATTCCAGCATGTTGGCTACGTCTTCGCATTTATCCGTAGTCGTCTCCAACCGCTCATAGAGCTCTTTGCGCTTGATCAGCTCGATAGGGTCCTTGACCGTTTCAAAAAGATGTTTGGTACAAATACGCAGCACTTCATCGCCCTGGTTCTCCAGATCATTCAGGCGGATCGTATATTCACGGATCGCAAGAAGTTTTTTCTGGGACAGCAGGTGAACCGCTTTTTGAATCTCATAGGCAGACTGGCGGAGAATTTCGGCAAATTGCGTGATATATTCATCAGCATCCAGCAGGTTGTACATATAGAAACGTGAAGCAGAAGCCTCCAGGCCATCCATTACATCGTCCATGCTGGTGATCAAATCCATGATGTCGTCACGCTCAAGCGGAGTGATGAACGTCTTGTTCAGCTCCTTGATGACAGTGTGCGTGTAAGTATCGCACTGGGATTCGTATTTCTTCATCACTGCAGCAAAAGTGTCGATATTTTCCCGGAGATTGCCGATATTCTGAGCGAAGTAGTCAGCTGACTGAACGATTGTATCCGCCATATTTTCCAGTGTCTCAAAGAAAATATCCTTCTTTTTCAACTTCATTCCTTTAAACCCCTTTACATAATATTGCCGTGAGAGTCTGGAAAGCCATTCAAAATGTAAGCAGCATGAAAATGAATGACAACCCTTGTTATCTTATCATATCCGTACTGGGGATAGAAGAAAAAAGTCGAATTTTTTTACGCTATTTTAACAATTTCCAGCAACTTAGAAAACAATTCTCTGAATCGACATTTTTCGTTCGTATCAGCTTGGACTTGGTGCGGCAGCATATTCCACATGGCTGGAAAAAGACGGGCTGTTCGGCACGATCAGAACATGGGTGATTCCCGGATACATCAGCGCTTCGGTTCCGTCGTTTTTCACAAAACGGATGATATCTCCCGGCTTGCGCGCCCATTTGCCTGTAAGGACTGTACCTCGCTGGAACAGCAGCGCCTCCCCGCCCAGCTCGACATCAATCTGCAGCCGTCCGACATCATCCAACACCTTATGGTCTGCCCCAATTACCATCACATTAGCCGCTTCTACCGGATTATTATTGTTCAGGTCAAGATGGGGCTTGCCGTTAACTGAGCGGACGAAGGTCCGGCGCTCACTATTATATTGATAACCAACTGTATAGCTCTGCAGCAGATAGTTGATCTTCAGCTCTGCGGCCGCCGCTCCCTCCGTCGGCAGGTAGTCCGGATCGGTGAACATATAGGAGGGCACCTCTATAGTACCCGAGTAGCCCAGCTTCTCAGCCCCTTCCTGCAGTTTGGCCGAATTACTGTACAGATTGTGCGGCGCTTTACGCTCCTTGTCCCGCCAGAAATAGGCGCCGCCATTTCCGATCTCGTCCATATCGGCTTTCTTCTGCCGCTGGAGAATGGCATACGCCGCGGGACTGCCTCCGGCATGCACCGTCACTGCGCCGTAGCTTTCGCCAAGATCGATCAGATACGGTCGGATGCTGCGGACCGGACCGATTTTGACAATGCCGGTGTGGCTTTGGAATATTCCGATCAGCCGCGTAATCCCGCCCTCCGCCAGCACCTCATACAGCACATCCGCTTCGCTGATCCCGGACTGCGGCCGGGCGGCAGGCGCGTTGTTGATCATGACCGCCAGCGGCCGCGGCAGACTCCCCTCCTGCACAGGCAGCCCGGTTAATCCGGACAGCTGCTGCACAGGAGGAGCCGTGGTCGGCGAAGGTTCGGGCAGTGCACTCGGCTGCGGAGCTGCTGTTGCCACTGCTGTCGGAGACGCCTCCGGCGCCGTGCTTCCGCCTCCGCAGGCAGTCAGCAGCAGTGAAGCAACCATAAGCCCGGCCAGCAGCCGGGAAGAATTGAGGTTTAGCGTCATCTCTTATCGTTCCTCCTAAGGTTTGAGCTGTATTTCTCCAAATGCTATATGGGAATCTCTCGGGGAATACGGGTGGAGATTTATGGAACCGTTTCCTCTATTTAAACATAGTCTGTCCCCCTTGTCTTGAAGGAGACCACAAAAAAAGGATACAGCCTTTATATCGGCAGTATCCTTAGCTTATTGTATTAATGTCAATCGACCATCCAGCAGTTCAGGCTTAAAGTTCCGTACTGATAGGCTTGAATCATCAGCTGCGCCTGCCTGCCGGCATCGGCTGTCCCCATAATGTAGAATAACGGCACGAAATGCTCCTTGCCATAGGATGGAACGGCTGCCCGCACATGCGGCGCCTTCTTCTCATAGGCGAACAGCGAAGGCAGATCCCAATGCTGCATCCTCTCGGCCAGCCAGGCATCGAACTCGAGTGCCCACGGCTCAGGCTGGTCATCCTGCTTCAGCATCCGCAGATTATGGACGAGTCCCCCGCTGCCCAGCAGCAGAATACCTTCCTCACGCAGCGGAGCCAGCATCTGTCCGATCCTATACTGCTCCTTGGGCGAACGCAGGGAGTCGACCGATAAGGCCACGACCGGAATATCTGCCTGCGGGAACATTTTGCTGAGAATAACCCATACACCATGGTCCAGCCCCCGGCCCAGCACCGGCTGGTGCGGTAGATTCCCTTTACTGAACAGCTCGGAAATCCGGCTGCTGAGTGCCGGATCACCCGGAGCCGGATAGGCTAGCGAGTACATCTCTTCCGGAAATCCGTAGAAATCATGCTGCGCTTCATGCTGTGCATCTACCGTAATCAGTTGCTCGGGACTGTCCCAATGTGCAGAGAAAACAACAATGCCCCGCGGCTTCTCCAAATCCTGGCCAAGGCGCTCCAGAAAACGGGTATATTCGTTATCCTCAAGTGCCAGGAGCGGTGAACCGTGTGCGATGAAAAATGCCGGTAATTTCATAGGAGCCTACCTCCATAACCCAGTATATGGTCTGCCCCTTTATTTTACCGCTAATTGGCAGGGAATGCGAGCAGCCTGCTAGATCATCCAGTTCTGCCACTCCTGCTGCAGATGCTCCTGCTGGTTCATCCATTCCTTGGTCCGCTTCAGCAGCTGCTCCTGCGCAGGCCCGGACGAGAAGGTGTGATCCGCCTGGAAAATAATCTCCTTATCGCAGCGCCCCTCCGGACGGGTCCAGAACAGCTTCTGGTACAGGAAAGCATAGTCTACAGGAATGATCTCATCCGAGGTTCCGTGGATAACCAGCACATCCCCGCTGAATTTACCTGCCTCCTGGAACGGCTGGAACGCGGCCAGGGAGTTGAAGTAGACCGGGGTAAACGAATAACCCGCATAATCGGCAGAGCCTTCCTTGACAGAGCGGTCATAGGCATCCCTGCCAACGATCTTCACAATATCATTGAACGGATAACCGACAGCTGCCCACAGCACCAGATTCTTTACCCGGCGGTCACGTACAGCCGTCAGCAGCGCTACTGCCCCTCCCAGGCTATGACCGATCAGCGTGACGCGCTGCGGATCAATATCTGCGGAGCCGATTCCGTAATCCAGCACCGCCCGGGTCTGGGCAATCAGCGACTCCATGTCCTGGCTGCCATAGTCCCCGCTGCTCTCGCCGCAGCCTGCATAGTCAAAGCGGATAACCATATATCCGTCCCGGGCCAGCTCACGCGCAGCCTTAACAAAGATCCGGTCAACACCGATCCGGTTGCCTACAAACCCGTGGCAGATAACCGCCAGCGGCGCCCGGTCCTTGCAGCGGCCGGTAGCTCCCTTTTCCCGTGATGGATAATGTATGCTCGCTGTAAGCTCTTCCTGTTCATACCGGATTACAATATTCCGCTCCATTGCTGCATCCTCCTCTTAAAGTAAAGCCAACTCAATGTTATATTATTCCGATTAACTTAGTATGATTAATATCTTTATTATACTTTCCGCTATTCTTTTGTCAACAGTATTACACTAATGCAGCCTTCAGACAAGCATACATTCAGTGAAGTATGAGCTGCAAGGCGAGCACAAGTAGAAACGGATACTGTCCCAATCAGGACGGTACCCGTTTCTGCGAGAAAGATAAGGATAAAGGATAGGGTAAAACACATCCTTCTTATCTTAAAAAAACCTCTTCCGCTCGATCCGAGCACAAGAGGCTGAAGCATTACGTGGCTATACTCAGTCGTAGCTGTTGTGAAACATATCGTGGGTTTCCTGCCGTCCTTCCCAATCCTCAAAGCCTGTTACCGCGTCCTGACCTGCAGCATCCCACAGACTGTAGCCGTCAGAGGCTCCCCAATCGCCGACTCCGCTGTTCTCTGCAGGCGCGAAGCCGTCACCGATAAATGCTCCTGCCTGTTTCTTTCCGTCAAATCCCATACCACCTGCCCCTTTCTATTCCGCTTGTTTGTGAAGCTAATCACAAGATTAGTGTTCACTCTTCCAAAACAGATTATTCATAACAGGCAGAGGGTTGTCCTTGCACACAGCAGCCGGGCAAACGTATACTCTAGGTTGAAGGCTTTTTTTGCTTACCCACTACCCTGGAGGTTTATAATTCGGCTATGAAAGTTAAAGCTATGATGAAGGAAAATAATGCCTTACGCGAGCAGATGACACCGTTTAACCGTTCTTATTTTGAGGATATGATTCTGGCTATGCGCGACAGCCGCGTGGAGCGGATCCGGGCGGAGGAGCTCCTGCTCGAGGCAGCCCGGCAGCTGCTGCAGGCCCAGAGCAAAGGCAGAAATGCCAAACAGCTCTTCGGCGAGAACCCGGAGGATTACTTCCAGGACATTATGGGCAGCGTTCCGGCGCGGCCTGAGCGCAGTAAATGGAACTATTACCTGATGATTACCTGGACTGCGCTGACTCTGATGTTCTCCGTGCTGGCCATCGGCGGGCTTATTGTGCAATGGAGCGGCAGCTCTGCAGATCTGTTCAGCAAGGTCAGTGTATTCACACTGATTGTAGTGGGGCTTGGTTCCATTGTACTGATGGAGCTGCTGATGCGCTGGATGACCTCTTTGTCTGATAATGATGCACCAAAGCCCGCCAGCTTTAATATCAGGGCGCTCGGCATTTATATCGCTGTTGCCGTTGCTGTCATTTTTGTCGGGGTCTTCCTTGATAACCTGTTCCCGGTCATCACCATCTCACCTTGGGTTAGCCTGGCTCTGGGCGCAGCCGGAGGACTTGGACTGAAGCTTATATTTTTCAGATCATAGCATTCTTATTCTTATTGCACTCCGACTATGACAGGGGGAACTTCCATGAAGAAGCATAGCATTCTACTGACAGCACTGGCTTTCCTTATCGGACTCCAGGGAGCTGCCTTATCCGCACAGGCTTCAGCTGCACCAGCCGCCGCTTCCAGTCCCGCAGCCACAGGTATCAGCCATGCCCAGGCGGTCTATCAGGCTGCCCTGCCGTTGTTGGGAGACTCCGCCAAGCTGCCTCAGGCCATCAAGTACCTGAACAGTAACATCTACGCGGTGACATCCTATCAGGCAACCGTGCTGACCCTGAAGCTGGAGAATGTGCACAAGGCCGGCCTGCAGGTCTGGGAGAGCAGATTTAACAACAGCGCTGTGCAGCGTAAGCTTGGTGCGATATACACTGCCGGCGCCAGTATGGCTAAGCTTGCTGAAAGCACGAATGACAGTACGCTGCGCGCCCTGCTCAAAAGTGCCGGGGAGAGCGGGTATAAGCTGGAGACGGCAGAGGGCACTTTTTTTCCGGTGATTGATTATGCCGCCTACCGCAAATATAAGCTATACGTGACCAGCGATATCCGGGATTACATTACGATTATGGCTGTAGAATCCGATCTGCCCTCCTCCAAGGATAACGGGCTGGTTATCGGCTGGTCTGAAGTCGCCGCGCGGGCGCTGAGCCAGGAGCAGTTCATCCGCAGCCATCCCAAGTCGAACCGCACGGCCACAGTCAGACAGCTGTATACAATGTACGAAACCGACACCTTCTACGGCCAGAATAATACGCCGCTCTTCCATTACGACAATAAAGAGATGGATCTGGAGGCCCAGAAGGCATACAGCAGCATACTGACCCGGAATACCGGCAGCAGCGCTTTTTTGGAGAAGCTGGAAGGCTTCATGAAGCTGCTGAAGGAGAACGGCTACAAGCTGGATGAGGCTGTCGAGAACTACCGGAATGCGGAGGTTCCGGCAGGTTAACTTTGAACTTTGGTAGACTTTTAGAATTCCCGGCCCTTACGGGGGCTAAAAAAGGCCCGCCAGCGGAGAACTCTCCGCAGGCGGGCCTTTAAGCTGTTTCTTTGGGTGCATAACATTCGTTGGGTGCATAACATACACGCGGTTCTAGTTACTATACCGTTAACTGCACTTTATACAATTAGAATGCCTCTTTTTCCTCACATCAGCACTTTAACTGCATTTCGTGCATCTAAAATCCCTTAAAAGAGCAGAATTGGCTGATCCGGGCAGGTTTAGTTGCACAGACTACACTTATACAAGTCATCTGCCCGTTTCTGCTCCTTTTAAGTGTACAGAAGAGACAATTTCATAATTCAAAACCCTTGCTACGCCTGGTTTTTTTGAGCATAGAAAAAGGAGTACCTCCCCAAGTTCTCGAAGTTATAGGCGACCAAACCGACACCCGAGAACAAAAAAAGGAGGTAATCCCTATCTACTCTATTCGACAAGAAGAGCTGTTTTCCTTCGAGGAATTGCTCCAAATGCGCCCGGAAGATAAATATAGTCAAATCTTTGAACACTTAAACCTGGCTCCGGTCCTTCACGTACTCCGGAAAAAGAACCATCGTGGACGGCCACAGGAGCTAAACCTCCCTGCCATGATCTACTCGCTGCTCATCTCAAAAATGGAGGGCATTGAGTTTGTTTCTTCTCTGGTTAGACGCCTTAAGCACAGCGAGGAATTTCGGGCGCAGTGCCGGTTTACCGGCTCGAACCCTATTCCGAGCAAGGCTTCATACTCCCGTCTAATTTCTGCGCTTGAGCAAACGGGAATGCTTGAGCAACTGCAGGATAGCTTGGTGCTGTCTGCCATGGAAGAAGGCTTTATTACGGGCACGCACCTTGCCGTTGATTCCTCCATTGTTGAGGCTTGGGATTGCCAATTCAGTGAATCTGCGTCGAAACGCCGAGCGGCCCGCCGTACCAAAAAGCCAAGTGAAACGCCAGAAATTCAGCAACTGGAGTTCGAGAATGTCGAGCCAGAGCCTCAGCCAGCGAACGAACCGCTTAAAAAACCAGTCTACCGACGTGGGCGGGCTTCTGCGGAAGAAAAAGAGCGCCGGCGTCTAGAACGGGAAGCTTATGAAAAGACTCTAGCACCCTTTGAGAAAACGATTGAAGCGATGCTGCCTTACACCTATGACGAGCTCCTGAACACGATCCCCCGGCACGCTGCACGCTTTGACAAGAAAAATACGAAGGGCAGACTCACCAGTTATTACGGATTTAAGGCGAACGTACTGGTCGATGCGGATTCTCAGTATGTGCTAAGCGGTGTTTTTAGTTCGGCGAATCTGAATGACCAGCGGATGGCCGTCCTGCTTCTAAAGGGGCTACACCTGAAGTTTCCTGGGCTGAAGGTGAAGCATGTCTTGGGCGACAAAGGGTATGACAGTTCGGCCATTTACCAGTTGATTCATTCCTTAGGCGCTTTTCCTATTATTAAAATGATTCACCACAAAAAACCGCCCGAGGGGATGAACCAGGATTACACCCCTGTGTGCTCGCAGGGACACGCCTACCGTTACGACAGTTTCGATACCAAATACGAAACGCTGCGTTACACCAGGCCCAACCATTGCAAAGACTGTCCGTTTTCTGCATCCGGCTGCCAAAAAGTGTTTAAGATTCGAATCCAAACCGATTTGCGGAAGCACGCTTACCCAGCAAGAGGGAGCGAGAGCTTTAGGCAACTGTATAACAAACGAACGGCTGTAGAACGTGTTTTTGCCTACCTCAAAGAGTATTTTGGGATGAAGCGCACACGTCACCGCGGCGTCCGGGCAAGTGTCGATTTCCAGCTCAGCACATTGGCCTACAATTTGAGTAAGTTTGCGCTAGACAAGTTGAACAAGCAGTTGAGTAACTCCCAGCAAGTGGCCTAACTTTTTTAAAAAACAAACTCAGATTTTGGCCCAGTCTTGCTATCCAGCAAACTGAATTATGAAATTGACTCCAGAATACAGTTAAATGCTAGATCAGCATATTGAACAGATTCGGTTCCTTGTTGATCTCGGTGTAATCGACGCCCTTCTGCTTCATCCGCTCGACCAGCGGATCATAATCCTCCCGCTGGAACAGCTCAATGCCGACTAGCGCCGGGCCGTTCTCCTTATCATTCTTCTTGGTATATTCGAAGCGGGTGATATCATCATCCGGACCGAGCACCTCAGCCAGGAATTCCTTCAGTGCACCGGCGCGCTGCGGGAAGTTGATCATGAAGTAATGCTTGAGCCCTTCATAGATCAGCGACCGCTCCTTAATCTCTTGCATCCGGTCGATATCGTTGTTGCCGCCGCTGACAATACATACAACTGTCTTACCCCGGATCTGATCACGGTACATGTCGAGCGCTGCAATCGGCAGCGAGCCGGCCGGTTCAACCACAATGGCGTTCTCGTTGTACAATGCAAGGATGGTCGTGCACGCCTTACCCTCCGGCACCTTGACTACATCATCCAGCTGACGGGCGCAGATATCGTAGGTCAGGCCGCCGACACGCTTGACGGCTGCGCCGTCCACAAATTTATTAATCTCCTTGAGGGTAACCACCTCACCGCGTTCCAGGGCCTCGCTCATGGAAGCTGCTCCGGAAGGCTCCACGCCGATAACCTTGGTTGCCGGGCTTACCGTTTTAACATAAGTGGCTACACCTGCAGCCAGACCGCCTCCGCCGATCGTGACAAACACGAAATCCGCCGGCTTGTCCAGGCTTTCCATAATCTCCATGGCAATCGTACCGTTTCCGGCAATAATCCGCGGCTCATCGAACGGATGAATCAGCGTCATACTATAGTCGATGCAGGCCTGCAGCGCTTCATCATAGGCATCATCAAAGGTATCCCCTTTGAGAATGACCTCAACAAATTCGCCGCCAAAGCGCCGGACCTGCTTAATTTTCTGATTCGGAGTCGTGCTTGGCATAAAGATTTTGCCTTTGATGCCCAGCGCTTTACACGAATAAGCTACACCCTGCGCATGATTCCCTGCGCTCGCACAGACGATACCCTTGGCCCGGTCCTCGGCGGACAGGCTGCGGATCATATTATAGGCCCCGCGAATCTTGAAGGAGCGGACAATCTGCAAATCCTCGCGTTTCAAATATACATTACAGCCATACTTGGCTGACAGCACCGCATCCAGCTGAAGCGGCGTACGGACGATTACTTCCCGCAGCACATGGTGTGCCCGTACAATATCTTCCATTCCTACGATCCGGTCTTCGCCGTCTCTCATCAAGTCCTCGCCTCACTGTCTCTATCTAAAATTTATGCTTCTTGTAACATACTCTTCCAAAGCCATTTTATCAAGTACTGTCATTCCCGGGCAATGGACAAAACACAGCTGCATGCAAAAAAACCAGCCTTGCGCCCCTGGGGCAAAACTGGTTTCAAAGATTGCCGGTTCTAGGCTTTAAACCGGGATACGGCCTGCTGCAGCTGTGCAGAGCTGTTCTTGATCGCTTCCATCTCGGCGACTATGCCGCCGGATTTGCCGATAATCTGCTCTGCCTGCACAGCAATACTGCCTGCTCCCGCTGCTCCTTCATTCGTTGCGCTGCTGGTCTCTCCGATTGCAGTCAGCATGCTCTGTATGGAGGCAAGCAGCTGTTCGGAGGTTGCGCTAAAATCGGTCACCAGCTCCTCAATATACCTGGCGTCTTCACTGTACCGCTGGCCGGTCTCTTCCATGGAATCGTAATCTCTGCGCACCTGTCCGTCCATGAAATGCAGCATGCTCTCCGCTCCCTCTATCAGCTTGGCCACAGCTCCCACTACTGATTCTGTAACACTCTGAATCTCTGAAGCAGTCTCACGCGAGGTGTCCGCCAGCTTACGGATTTCTTCAGCGACAACGGCGAATCCCCGGCCTGCATCTCCGGCTCTCGCCGCCTCAATCGAGGCATTCAGCGATAACAGGTTGGTCTGGGCAGCAATCTCCAGGATCCCTTCCGACAGGATCCGGATCTGCTGAATAGACCCGGACTGCCCGATCGCGCTGCGCAGCTTCTCCTCACCCTCGCCGTATATCCTGTCTGCCTGCATCCGTGAAGTCATAGCAGCCTGCTTCAGCCTGTCGGCACGTTCATTAATCCGGCCGGCCGCCCCGGCGCCTTCCCGGGCTTTGCGGGCAATCTCGTTCACCGCATGCCCGATTTCATTGGTGCTGGCGTTCATCTCCTGCATGGAGGCTGCGGTCTGCTGCATACCAGCGGACAACTCCTCGGTAATCGCCGAAATATCCGAAATGCTGCCGTCGAGCGCAAATATATTTTTCTCCGTATTATCAAGCGCATTGGAAATACTCGCGGAGCTCTGCTTAATATCCTGAATCAGCTTCTGCTGGGACGAGATCATCTCATTAAAGCCGTCCGCCAGCACACCAATCTCCCCTTTTGCCGAAACACTCGCCCGCACCGACATATCACCGGTCATCGCCGTCCTGAACGCCGCTGTTAGAACAGGAATCTGCTTAAGAATGCTATTGGACACAAAATAGAGCAGGACAGACATCACAGCAACCGCCGCAATCACTGAGAGGAAAAAGATCAGCTTGAACGTCTGCAGAACCTTTTCCGCATCCGCCCGGGGTACAATCAGCGCAACCGACCATTGGTTCTGAACAGCGGGAGCATAAGAGACATAGCTGTCCATCCCGTCCATCTCCGTTGTAATGACATTAGTGCCCCATTGAACCATTACGTCGCCGACCGTTCCCCAGTCCGGACCCAGATCACTCATCTTTTTCAGCAGAATATTGTCAGAATCCGGGTGATAGATGAACGTGCCTGTCTTATCAACCAGAATGGCATACCCGCTGTCGTTGTAATTAAAAGCGCTCAGCGCCTGCGTAATCTGCTCTGTCGATATATCCACCCCTGCAACCCCGATCAGCAGACCTGACTCATTCTGAATCGGCGCCGTTACACTTACAACCATTTTGCCGGAGCCTGCGTCAATATACGGATCGGTTACTGTTACGCGGTTGTTACGGGCAGTGGAGGTATACCAGCTGCGCTCCTTCATGTTAAAGTCTGCCGGGGGCTCAAATTCATCCTGTGTAATC
This sequence comes from Paenibacillus sp. FSL R7-0345, assembly GCF_038595055.1. Taxonomy (NCBI): domain Bacteria; kingdom Bacillati; phylum Bacillota; class Bacilli; order Caryophanales; family Paenibacillaceae; genus Paenibacillus; species Paenibacillus sp. FSL R7-0345. The sequence goes on along the minus strand of NZ_CP152002.1, from coordinate 708,260 downwards.
AGCTTATTGACCTGATCCAGCCCGATATATACATTCAGTAGGTTCTGGTTACTGTCCTTAATCAGGTTAAGAGTCTCAATAAGCTCGGTATAGCCCCCGGTCGTTTTGGCGGTATCCGCAGATTTCACACCTTCAATAAAATCGCGGATATAACTGTTTGCATTCAGCAGCTTAACACTGTCCGAGGCCGGCTGAAGCAGATCATTAACCTTTACATTAATCCCCTCTTTCTCATACGCCAATGCGCTGCTCAAATCATCTACAATAATCTGTTTGGCATTACTATAGATAACTACGGCTACCGCAACAATAATAGCAACAACTGATACAATAACGGACAAAAAAAGCTTGCCCCGGATCCCCATATTCCGGACTGGTTTATTTTTTCTTAATGCCATAAGGCGCCCCCCACCTTTAATCAATATGAGCCGACAGTACTCTCTTCTGAACTAGTCCAGCTATTTTCGACTTATTTCTGCTTATTTCTGCAAAAAAACTCTTTATTCCTTTAACGTTTAACATTGAGCTGTGAAAATACTGTGTCTATGTCAGGTTTTTTCATGAAAACTCACACGTAAATAAACATTTTCGTATAAAAAAATGTTTTATAGCAGCGTATTTAAGGATAAGGCAGATGTCGCAGTTAAAATCATGTCAGGTTTAATATCAGAAGCACATAAGGCTATAGTACTGATGGGCATTTTGATTGATCTGATAGGGGAATGAAGAAGTATATAAAGGGGGTGCAGCTGCGGCAGTGGGCTAATTCAGAAGTTGTGCAAACGTTTTGCCGCAACCACGCAAAAAAATGGGTTGAACTCTATAGTTCCGTGTTATACCGTTTAGCTGAAGCTCAGCTGCCGCGGCTGTTCTATCCAGCTGGCTTCGGCGGCATGAGTATTGCTGCGCAAGGCTCCCATTGCCCGTCTGAAGCAGTACCGGTTATATTCATTTATAAGTTCATCGAGAACCATCGATTGATGGAGCACCGCGGGATGTCCAAGTTCAAGCTGCCGTTCCAGCTTGTTCAGCTTGTAACGGGCCTGTTCAATGCTTTGTTTGATACCTTCTAAATCATTCACCTTTATCCCTCCTTTTTATAGTATTGTAAAATAATATGCGTTTCTCTATAGGATTTTTTTTTTGGAAAATTATAAAAAATTCAGAACAAATAAAAAAAGACCAGCCGGCGGCTGGCCTTTAAAGAATGAGGTATTATGTACAGTTACGCGCAGCCGTGGATGTTGTTTGGAGTAATGATACTTGCTTGAGATATACCAGGAACAATTATTGCCAATAACAAACTACCTACTACTAACAACCCTGCTACCTTTTTCTTCATTTAGACCAAACTCCTTTTTCATCAAATTTTGGTATTGCTGCTGTATATCAAATGATGCGTATTCTCTAAAATGTTCAAACAATCGCACAAATGACAATAAACGGATCTCATTATTGATGAAATCAGACTTCTCTAATCCAGCGAGCAAATATCTGAAACCTGCCAAATGTCCTCTATTCCATAAATAGTAATAAGCTAACTGATAACAGCACTCTGTAGATTCTTCATCTATAATCTGAGGTGTATACATGCCCACAGACTCCGACTGAAGCGAAAGATAGGGGATGAGCCGGGGCTTAAATTTCTCCAAAATAACATCTATATTGTAGTTAAATCTATTTGCAGCCTTTGTAATATTCAGAATCCCTATCAGCATTTCTTCTTCATCCTGATCAATGAATTCTGCATATTCAGCAATGACATTATCATCGCCGATCATAAGCTTACATACGAAAATGTTAGCTTTGGCCCAACCTTCGAATAGTTTAACCCACCTCAGCGTTTCTTCGTCTCTTGCGCTCACCCAGCTTAAGTCCGCATATTTATAGGCGTATTCCAGCGCCTCTTCGTAAGCACCTCTGGCATCACAGACACCGCCTCGCAGCAGATTGGAAAAGGCCAGGTACACAAACAGCGGCCGCTTCAGCTTCTTATCATATCCTTCTCTCTTAACCCCCGGCTGAGAGGCTAATCTAAGCTGTATCTTAGCCTTGGTACCCAGTTCTGCTGCAATTACATCAACCTTATCCCAGCGTTGCAACGACTTGTATGTATTACCTAACTCCCTCAGGGCATCCAGCTGATCCAGTTCATCGAGCCTGTCCACAAAAGGTTCAAATTGAATCGCCGCCTGAAGATTATTCTCCTGATTATCACCCAGCCGGAGCATAAACAGCCGGTACTGGCAAAAGGCCAGACGTTCCGAATGCTGTCTACGTTCACTTGCGGCAACGCTCTCATAGAGAATAGCAGCAGCCTTAGACTTACCGGTATTGAAAAATTCTTCTGCAACCTCAAACAAAAGCGGTGAATAAGTCAGATTGTCCAATAAGAGCTGCACAGACTGGCGGATACAATTCAGGCAGTCCAGTTCCGCACACCGGAACAAAAACGGTCTGATTCTGCGCCAGTTCGGCACGGTTTCTACGATACACTCCTGAATGTAATGCTCGTAGTAATAACCTTCCGGCATACCCAGAACTCTGGTTATCCTGTCCAGCTGGTCAACCGCCAGTACCCGGCTCCCTTTCACTAAGGAGCTGACCGTCCCGGCATTCAGGCCTGCTCTTCTGCCTAACTGGCTGAGATTCAAGCCTTCCCGTTCAATAAATCCTTCCAGCTCGCTGCGAATCGTGGTTGTGTAGATCATCTAACCACCTCCTGAAGGAACCTCGGAAAAGCCGGCAATATCTGCAATAACCCAGCTGAAAACTGATAACTTTTTCTAATATATTACAAATATAGCCAACAATCCATTTTCGGTCAACCCTTTTTTTTCTTGATTTCCACATTTTTTTGCAGAAGATTATATAATGAAATTTTTGTGCTTTTTTCCGCCGTACAGCTGGTTTTTCATATTCCGGACATCCTTTTTCAATAGAAAAAGCCGCCGGAAATTTTTCCGGCAGCTTATCATTTGTATAGCCTTCTATTGTTGCTTCAGCATCCACTTTAACAACTCAGGCAGACTTGCCCATAGGCGGGAATGCATAATGACGTATTCAACCGCTTCGTTGGAATCCCCCATGCCGACAAAATCCGGAAGATTATGCGGCAGACGCTTCACGCCCAGCAAATAATCCGGCACATGCTTGTTCACGCCGCGCGCTACACGGTACAGCATTTTGAGCTGGGAAGTGATTCCGTTCTTTTTATATTCCAGGACAATCCGGTCGTAAGCAAACGCTGCAGCCGCATCATCCTCGCCATACTTCTTCAGGAACTGCTCTGCTTCCTTCAGCTGGTTGTTGTACAGATAGACAGCAGCCAGCAGATAACGGGCACCTGTATTATCATCCGGATTAAGCTCCAGAATGTGCTCCAGAATTCCTGCAGCTTCCTCCGCCTTGCCGCCGAACCAGCAGGACTCCGCATAACTCTTGCAGATCCGGATGTACGGCCGGGTTTCCGTCAGTCCCCAGAAATAACCTTTATTTTTGGCAAAAAAGGCTTCTCCCAGGTCCCGTTCACCGGCAGCAATACCTGCCTTCAGAAAAGCACGCGCCTCCTGCTCGTTTTCCGATTCCTCAGCAAGAATCAGATAGGCATCTGAGCTGTCAGGATAGATCTCCAGAGCTGCTTCCGCCAGCTGCAGCTTGCGCTTACCGGAGGTGGACTCCATCGCTTTATACAGGAGCTGCTGAGCCTTCTCTCTGGCAGTTCCGTTACCGCTTAGCACGGATAGTTCGTCAGAATCACCTTCCCTGCCGTACTCCTCAATATAATTAAGCATTTCCTTCACTTTGCGTGAAATGGTTCCCGTAGTAACCTCATATTTATCGGCCAGCCCGGCCTGGGAAAGGTTGAACCCGTATTCTTCTGACAAAATATACTCAATTGCCGCGCAGAATGAACCTGCCTTCTTCACTGCAGGCTTGGTCTGGCCGGAGAAACCGTTCCAGAGCACTACTGCTTCAAAAATCAGCTCACGCTCATACATGTCCCGCATGCTTTCGATCAGCTGCATGGCCAGCTGCTCATGGGCCGGATGCTCCCATCTCAGTTCCCGTGTCACCATTTTTTTCAGCTTGGTCAGCGTAAGCTTGCCCTCAGGCCGGACACCGGCATCAGCAGATGCAGCAGCTTGAGCTGCAACCGCAGCTGCCTCACGGGCAGCCGCCTCCTCAGTTGTAACGAGCCGCAGGATCGACTCTACCGCAGAGGTTTCCTTACCCAGGCAGCATTTCTTATATTTTTTCCCGCTTCCGCATGGGCACAAGTCATTTCTTCCAACCTTACTCAAAAGTGATTCCTCCTATACTTTGAAAAGCGATTTCAAATAACCCCACAAAGTGAGGCCTTTACATGGATGATGACTCAGATACTTTGCGGGGACCCCGAAAACTTATAAATTCTTTAAGATTAAAAAAGGCCTTTCCATGAAAGGAAAGACCCTTTATCTGTATATATCCGCACATTTTCCCCCGTACGAGTTGTATTATAGCACTTCTTCTATCACTTGTCAGTCCTTTTTTGGGACTTTTTACGAGAAAATTAGGAATAAAGTAGCTGTTTCTTACTTTTAGACCAGTGCTTTCATAGCAATATCACTGCGGTTTTGCTTGCCGGCAAACTGGATCTTCTCCGCACTGGCATAAGCTGCTGCACGCGCCCCGGCAATATCCGCTCCCAGGCCTACTACGCCAAGTACCCGGCCTCCGTTGGTAAGCCAGCTGCCGTCTTCACCCCGCGCCGTTCCCGCATGAAAGACCAGTCCGTCTCCCGTTTCATCCAGTCCTGTTATCGGCACATCCTTCGGATATTTCCCCGGATAACCCTCTGAAGCCAGCACTACACACACTGCTGCCTCATCGCTCCACTCAATAGAGGTATCTGCCAGTCTGCCTTCAGCTACAGCCAGGAAAATCTCCAGCAGATCGCTCTTCAGCCGCGGCAGTACGACCTGGGTCTCCGGATCGCCGAACCGGGCATTGAATTCGATCGTCTTGGGCTTGCCGTCCGGCGAGATCATCAGACCCGCAAACAGTACGCCGCTGAAGGAACGGCCTTCAGATACCATAGCTTTGGCTGTAGGCTCAATAATGGTCTTTACCGCCTCATGGATAATAGACTCGTCAATATGCGGCAGAGGGGAATAGGTGCCCATCCCGCCGGTATTAGGCCCCTTGTCTCCGTCGAATACCGGCTTGTGATCCTGCGCAGCCGCCATAGGGCGTACCGTCTCTCCGTCGACAAAAGCGAGAATTGACATCTCCTGCCCCGCCAGGAACTCCTCAATTACGACCTGGGCGCCGGCTTCACCGAACACCTTGGTGACCATGATGTCACGCAGCGCCAGCTCGGCTTCCTCTCGCGAATACGCAACCGTTACCCCTTTGCCTGCAGCCAGCCCATCAGCCTTAATTACAATCGGCAATCCCTGTCCGCGCAAATACGCAAGCGCCGCTTCATAATCGCTGAACTTCTCATAGGCTGCTGTCGGAATATTGTATTTATGCAGCAGGTCCTTCATAAAGGTTTTGCTGCCTTCGATTTCCGCCGCATTTTTACGCGGTCCGAATACCGGAATGTCCTGTGCTTCAAAAGCATCGACGATGCCTGCCGCCAGCGGATCATCGGGACCGATAACGACAAGGCCTACCTCTTTCTCCTTGGCGAACGCCGTCAGCTTATCGAACTCAAACACGCCGATCGGCACACATTCGGCCAGCTGGGCAATCCCGGCGTTGCCGGGTGCACAGTAGATTTTACCGGCTGACGGGCTTTGGGACAGCTTCCAGATAATCGCATGCTCCCGGCCCCCGCCGCCGACCACCAAAATATCCATTGAACTGAAATCCTCCCCGGGTAGTCTAGTGTTTGAAATGGCGGACGCCGGTGAAGACCATAGCGATTCCGTATTCATTGGCAACCTTTATTGATTCCTCGTCCTTAATAGAGCCGCCCGGCTGGATAACTGCGGTGATACCCGCCTTTGCCGCAAGTTCCAGCGTATCGCCCATCGGGAAGAACGCGTCAGATGCGAGAATAGCACCTTTGGCCTTGTCTGCCGCCTGCTCAATCGCAATCTTCGCGGCTCCGACACGGTTCATCTGGCCAGCGCCAACGCCCACAGTCATGTCATCCGCTGCCAGCACGATCGCATTGGACTTCACATGCTTAACGACTTTCCAGCCGAACAACAGCTGCTTCAACTCTTCCTCGGTAGGCTTGCGGTCGGTAACAACCTGCAGCTCATCCTCATTTACGGAGTGCACATCGCTCTCCTGCACAACCATGCCGCCCTCGATTGAAGTCACAACAAAGCTGCTCTTACGCGCCGCGCCGCTGCTCAGATTGCCGATTTTGAGCAGGCGGATATTCTTTTTCTGTGTCAGAATGTCCAGTGCTTCCTCCGTGAAGCCCGGAGCCAATACGATTTCCAGGAAGATATCCTTCAGCAGATTCGCGGTATCTGCATCAATAATCCGGTTAGCAGCGACAATTCCGCCAAAGATGGAGGTCGGATCGGCGTTGTACGCTTTTTGATAAGCTTCAAATACACTGGTCCCCACGCCTACTCCGCATGGATTCATGTGCTTAACAGCTACGACTGCAGGCTCTTCGAACTCCTTGACGATCTGCAGCGCCGCGTTGGCGTCGTTGATGTTGTTGTAGGACAATTCCTTGCCGTGCAGCTGCTCGGCTGCTGTCAGCGTATCCTGCGCCGCCAGCGGCTTGCGGTAAAATGCCGCCTTCTGGTGCGGATTCTCCCCGTAGCGGAGATCCTGGATTTTCTCGTAAGTAACAGTATAGCGCTCCGGCAGCGGTTCACCGGTCACATTGGCCAGATAATCGGCGATCAGGGCGTCGTAAGCCGCCGTATGGCGGAACACTTTTGCCGCAAGACGTTTGCGGGTCTCAAGGGTCGTATCTCCGCCTGCACGCACCTCTTCAAGCACATTGGTATAATCTGCAGCATCCACAACCACACTGACAAAAGCATGATTCTTCGCCGCAGAACGCAGCATCGTAGGTCCGCCGATATCGATGTTCTCGATCGCTTCCTCGTAGGACACATCCGGCTTGGCAATCGTCTCCGCGAAGGGATAAAGATTCACCACCACCAGATCGATGTAGCCCAGACCCAGCTCAGTCATCTGACGCGTATGCTCCTCATTATCACGAACGGCCAGCAGGCCGCTATGTACCGCAGGATGCAGGGTTTTGACACGTCCGTCCATAATTTCCGGGAAGCCCGTCACATCAGAGATGCCGATAACCGGTACGCCTTCTTTAGCCAAAAGTGTGCTAGTGCCGCCTGTGGAGATAATTTCTACACCCAATGCAGACAACTCGCGGCAAAAATCCACGATGCCCTGTTTGTCCGATACGCTGACCAGCGCTCTTTTGATACTCACTTGAAAAGTCCCCCTCCGGATGATGCAAGATTAGTGTTGTTTATTAAAGCCTGCCGTCGAACTTCGCTATGAATGGTTATAATCCTGTCATTTTGCGCATGCCGCAGCTTAAATAGCCCGGTACAGCTGCCGCCAAACGACACTTTATAGACTTTGTGCAATATTTCCCGAGAAATATCAGAATCCGCGGATGATGTAAATTGTCGTTAACAAATTTTGCTCTGCCACCTAAAATAAAACTACTCGTGAACAATGACATGTCTGCCGTTCAGCTCCACTTTTCCGGCTGCAAAAGCACGGACAACCTCCGGATACAGCGCATATTCAACTTCGTGAATCCGCTGTGCCAGCGAATCTGCTGTATCCCCTGCTTCCACTGTAACGCTGCGCTGGGCAATGACCGGTCCGGTATCCATGCCCCCATCGACAAAATGCACCGTCACTCCGGTCAGCTTCACACCGTAACCGATGGCCTGCCCGATAGCATCCTTCCCGGCAAAAGCAGGCAGCAGCGAAGGATGGATGTTGATAATCCTTCCGTCAAAAGGCTCCAGCAGCACCGGACTGATCAGCCGCATGTAACCGGCGAGTACGATCAGACCGATGTCCCTGCGCTTCAACTCGGCAACAATCTCCGCCTCATACAGCTCGCGGCTGGCAAAATCCTTTGGCCGCAGCAGGAGAGCGGGCACGCCCGCTGCCTCCGCCCGCTGCGCTACAGGTGCTTCCGGCCGGTCGGAAACCAGCAGCTCAATGCTTCCCTCACCAAGCTGCCCGGCTCTCTGCGCCTCAATGAGTGCGGCAAAATTGCTGCCCTGCCCGGAGGCAAATACAGCGATCCGGCTCCTGCTCATCACACCTCAGCTCCTGTAAAGGTAACGATGCGCTCCCCTTCAGTCACTGTGCCGATCAGATAAGCCTCTTCCCCGCTGGCTTTCAACAGCTCCAGCGCACGCTCTCCGTCTGCAGCAGACACAACCAGCACCAGACCGATGCCCATGTTGAAGGTAGTGAACATATCACGGTTTGTTACACTGCCCTTGTCCTGCATCAGGCCGAAGACTGGCTGGATCGGCCAGGAGCCGTAGTTAATTTCAACATTCACATTATCCGGCAGCATCCGCGGAATATTCTCGATAAAGCCTCCGCCAGTAATATGCGCCATGCCTTTAACGGTCAGCTGCTCCAGCAGGGCCAGCAGCGGTTTTACGTAGATTTTGGTCGGAGCCAGCAGCACGTCCACCAGCGGAGCGCCCAGCTCAGGAACAACATCGTTCAGCTCATACCCCGCCTGCTCCAGCAAAAGCTTGCGCACCAGCGAGAAGCCGTTGCTGTGGATACCGCTGGAGGCAAGGCCGATCACTGTGTCGCCAGGTGCAATATCCGCACCAGTCACGAGCTTAGCCTTATCGGCCACACCCACTGTAAAGCCGGCAATATCATATTCGCCGGCAGCGTACATGCCCGGCATTTCAGCCGTTTCGCCGCCGATCAGCGCGCAGCCTGCCTGATGGCAGCCTTCCGCGATTCCGGATACGATGGCTTCGATTTTCTCCGGTACCACTTTATCGCATGCGAGGTAGTCGAGGAAGAACAGCGGCTCTGCGCCCTGTACCACGATGTCGTTCACACACATCGCAACCGCATCGATGCCAATCGTGTCGTGGCGGTCCGCCGCGAATGCGAGCTTGAGCTTCGTGCCTACGCCGTCCGTACCGGATACAAGCACAGGCTCATCGTATTTATCTTTGTTGAGACCAAACAATGCGCCAAATCCGCCAAGCTCTGTCATGACCTCCGGACGGTAAGTGCGCTTCACATGCTTTTTCATGCGTTCTACCGCTTCATTACCGGCTGCAATATCCACTCCGGCGTTTTTATAAGCTTCCGACACTTTTGGACACCTCATTTAAATTAGTTTAGAGCGCTGGTTCGGGGCGGCCTGGTTTAGGCATGTGGTCATAGTCGTCATTACGAGGAATGTTTGGACTTCCGGTCGCTGTTATATTTGGATTTCCTGATTTAAACCGCTGGCCGCGGTAGAAATCCAAATATAGCTTATGCTTCCGATGCGAGCTTTCCTGCGGAAAGCTTTCAGGCGAACGCTACGCTCCTACAGTTCCAAACTTCCCCTCCATGACTCAGACCACCCGGTAAACCCGGCCGCAAGCCGAAGTCTGCGCCTTGCACAGGGGCACTGGCTCGGCGCTCTTGGCGAAGCCAAGCGCCTCGCTTAGCGAGAGCCATCCCGCTTTTGCGGAGCAAACAGGCGGGGGCGTGAGCCTCGGGCGCGAGGCGAAGCCGCGCGCACCCTTAAGGCGAGAGCCGCCCCGCTTTTGCGGAGCAAACAGGCGGGGGCGTGAGCCTCGGGCGCGAGGCGAAGCCGCGCGCACCCTTAAGGCGAGAGCCATCCCGCTTTTGCGGAGCAAACAGGCGGGGGCGTGAGCCTCGGGCGCGAGGCGAAGCCGCGCCCCCAAAGAGCAAGTAAACCCTCGCTTTTGCGGAGCAAACAGCCGGGGTTACGAGCCAATGGCCCGGCGGGGCCGCAGGCCGCCAGGGCGCGCAGCGCCGTAGAGCGTGTCCGCAGGACAAAGCGGGCACCCGCACCCACGCCATCTTAGCAAGTTTAGAGCAAACTCCTACCACCGAGCTTTCGGGTGGCCGGAGGGCCGAGCCCTCCGGAATCCCCCTTTGCAAGGGGGACTTAGGGGGATGGACACCACGACTTAGGGGGATGAGCTACGTTAGCAGCTACACCCGTCTTTCTCTTCCCCGCCGAAATCCACCTGCGTCGGGTAATCATTATCGAAGCAGGAGAGGCACAGGCCTCCCTTATATTCATTGCTGCTGTAGCCGCCGATGGACTGGATCAGTCCTTCCGGCGAAAGGAATGCCAGGGAATCGGCGTTGATCTCCTCGCACATTTCCTGAATTGTCTTGTACGAGGCGATCAGCTCGCGGCGGTCCGGGGTATCAATCCCGTAGAAGCACGGGTTCTTGAACGGCGGCGAAGTAATCCGCACGTGTACCTCAAGCGCACCGGCTTCGCGCAGCAGATTGACAATCCGGCGCGAGGTAGTGCCGCGCACGATCGAGTCGTCGATCATGACAACGCGCTGGCCCTCGACGACGCGGCGCACAGCGCTCAGCTTCATCTTCACGCCCTGCTCGCGCAGCTCCTGGCTCGGCTGAATGAAGGTCCGGCCGGTGTACTTGTTCTTGATCAGTCCAAGCTCATACGGGATACCCGTCTGTTCGGCATAGCCGATAGCTGCCGAGATACTGGAATCTGGTACGCCGGTAACGATATCGGCATCTACGAACGATTCCAGCGCCATCCGGCTGCCCATCCGCTTGCGGGCGGAATGGAGGTTGGAGCCGTTCAGGTCACTGTCCGGACGGGCGAAATAGATATACTCCATTGCGCATAGCGCTTTGCGTTTCGGTTCAGTGAATCTGTCTTCCAGGAAGCCGTTCTTGTCCAGCACCAGCAGCTCACCCGGCTCGATGTCGCGGACCAGGGTGGCGCCGATGACTTCAAGGGCACAGGACTCGGAAGCGAAGACATACGCTTCACCAAGCCGGCCCATCACCAGCGGGCGCAGCCCGTGCGGGTCAGAGGCTACGATCAGCTTGTCGTTGGTCATCAGCAGAAAAGCGAATCCGCCGACCAGCTGGCGGAGCGCATCCTTGGCCGCCTCGACAAAATCCTTCGGCGAACGCGCAATCAGATGCGCCAGCACCTCAGTGTCACTTGTCGTCTGGAAGATCGACCCGCTCATCTCAAGCGTCTTACGGATCAGCGGCTCGTTGACGATGTTGCCGTTAGTGGCGATCGCCAGATCGCCGTCACGGTACTTGAAGACCAGCGGCTGCGCGTTAGTCAGCCGGCTGTCTCCGCTGGTCGAATAACGTACATGTCCGATGGACATATCGCCGACCAGCGAAGCGATTTTGTCCTTGTCGAAGACTTCCTTAACCAGGCCCATGCCGCGGTGGTAGTTGAAGTCACGGCCGTCGGCCACGCAGATGCCCGCACTCTCTTCTCCCCGGTGCTGCAGGGCATGCAGCCCATAATAAGACATGGAAGCGGCTTCCGGGTGTCCGAAGACCCCGAAGACGCCGCATTCTTCTTTTAATGTATCAAAAATATCTCCCGAGCCCGTTCCTTCATTGTAAAAGTCGCCGGTCCACAGGATGGGGGTCTCCTGCTTGTTCCCGGTCTTTATTTCATAAGACATGGAATAGCATCCTCCCACACGGATTTAAGTTCGGATACAGCCTCATCAAGTGCGGATGCACCGTCAAGGGATACGCGCAGTCTGTCGCCGCCGACCGTACCGATGATTTCAACCGGTACGCCGTAAGCAGCAACAGCTGCTTTGAGCTCCTCTGCACGGTCAGGTGCCGAGGTCAGCACAATGCGGGACTGGGTTTCGCTGAACAGTGCCACATCATGGCGCAGTCCGCCAGCAGACAAGTCCACGTTCGCGCCGATGCCGCCGCTGATGCAGCTTTCTGCCAGTGCAGCAGCCAAGCCGCCTTCGGACAGGTCATGCGCCGAGCGGACCAGACCGCTGCGGATTGCTGACAGAACAGCATCCAGCAATTTCTGCTCTGTAGCCAGATCAAGCGCCGGCGGACGGCCTTCGGTCAAGCCGTGAACGGCATACTGGAACTCGCTGCCGCCAAGCTCAGCTTTTGTTACGCCGAGCAGCAGAATCGCATCGCCTTCTTGCTTGAAGGCTTGAGTTGTAATGTGATCTGTATCTTCAACCAGACCCACCATGCCGACAACCGGGGTCGGGTAGATGGCTCCGGAGGCATTTTCGTTGTAGAGACTGACGTTACCGCCGATAACTGGCGTATCCAGCACACGGCAGGCTTCAGCCATACCGTCAACCGCACGCTCCATCTGCCAAAAAATCTCTGGCTTTTCCGGGCTGCCAAAATTCAGATTGTCCGTAATTGCCAGCGGCTTTGCGCCGGAACAGACAATGTTACGGGCTGCTTCGCTTACCGCGATGCGTCCGCCCACTTCAGGATCGAGATAGACATAACGGCCGTTACAGTCTGTAGTCATGGCCAGGCCTTTGCGTGTACCTTGAATGGTAACTACTGCCGCATCGGAGCCCGGACGGACTGCAGTGCTGGTGCGAACCATGTAATCGTACTGGTTATACACCCAGGCTTTGCTTGCTACTGTTGGCGAACCCAATACCGTACGCAGAGCGCTGCCGAGATCGGTAACCTCTTCATAACGCAAAGTATCTACCTTTGCATTCTCTTCATAGTAAGCCGGAACTGTGGAAGGCTTCTTATAGATTGGACACTCGTCCACAAGCGCTGTTACAGGCATGTCGCCGACAACCTCACCGTGGTGGTACAGCTTCAGGCGTCCATCATCTGTTACCTTGCCCACTTTACGGCAGATCACGCCCCAACGGTCAAAAATCTCCTGAGCCTGCGCCTCATCCTTAGGCTCCACTACGAACAGCATCCGCTCCTGGGATTCGGACAGCATCATTTCATAAGGCGTCATGCCTTCTTCACGCTGCGGCACCTGATCCAGATACAGCTCCAGGCCGTTGCCCGCTTTGCTGGCCATTTCGGCACTGGAACAAGTGAGGCCTGCTGCGCCCATATCCTGAATACCGAGTACGATGCCGCTGTCGATCAGCTCGAGGCACGACTCCATAACCAGCTTTTCCATGAACGGATCGCCGACCTGTACCGCAGTCTTCTTGGCTTCGGACTCTTCGCTCAGCTCAACGGAAGCAAAGGTTGCGCCGTGAATACCGTCACGTCCGGTAGGAGGACCTACGTAGAACACCGGGTTGCCTACACCTTTAGCGACACCGCGCTGGATTTTGTCATGATCAATCAGTCCTACGCACATTGCGTTAACCAGCGGATTGCCGTCATAGCTGTTATCAAACATAATTTCGCCGCCGACGGTCGGAATCCCGATACAGTTACCGTAGCCTGCGATCCCGGACACGACATGCTCGAACAGATATTTTACCCGGTCACTCTCAAGCTTTCCGAAACGCAGGGAGTTGAGCAGCGCCACCGGTCTCGCCCCCATGGAGAAAATATCGCGGATAATCCCGCCCACCCCGGTCGCTGCGCCCTGATAAGGCTCAACTGCTGACGGATGGTTGTGGCTTTCGATTTTGAATACTACGGCCTGGTTGTCACCGATGTCTACAATCCCCGCGCCTTCGCCCGGTCCCATCAGGACACGCGGCCCGCTTGTAGGAAATCTCCCAAGCAGCGGCTTGGAGTTTTTGTAGGCACAGTGCTCGGACCACATTACGCTGAATACACCGATTTCGGTATAGTTAGGCTTGCGGCCCATAAAAGAGGTGATCAGCTCATATTCGCTGTCCGACACACCGAACTGGCTGTAGATTTTCTGCTCCGCAATCTGCTCTGCGGTCGGCTCCTTAGCGGATACTTGCTGCGTCATAACGTTCCCTCCATGTCTTGAGAATGGATGTAAACATCCGTTTGCCGTCTTCCGAACCAAGCAGGCTGTTCGCCGCACGTTCCGGGTGAGGCATCATGCCTACTACATTACCTGCCGCATTGCTGATTCCCGCAATATCGGCTACTGAGCCGTTCGGGTTGTCGCTGTATGTGAATACGATCTGATTATTAGCTTTGAGCGATGCCAAAGTCTCTTCATCACAGTAATAGTTGCCTTCGCCGTGTGCGATCGGAATGACAATCTCTTCATCCTTCGCATAGTCAACAGTAAACGGGGTTGTGTTATTAACGACCTTAAGCACCGTGTCATGACAGCGGAACTTCATCGACATGTTCCGGCGCAGCGCGCCCGGCAGGAGTCCCGCCTCGGTCAGAATCTGGAATCCGTTGCAGATGCCGAGCACGAATTTGCCCTGCTCCGCCGCCTTGGCCACTTCAGCCATGACCGGAGCGAACCGGGAAATCGCGCCGCAGCGCAGATAGTCACCATAAGAGAAGCCGCCCGGCACGAGAATGCAATCATACGCCGACAGGTCTGTCGCGGTATGCCATACATAATCTACTGGTTCGCCGAGACTGTCTTCTACCGCTTTGTAGCAGTCAATGTCGCAATTGGAGCCTGGAAAGACAAGTACCGCAAATTTCATGACTTAGTCCTCCAATTCGTAGCGGTAATCCTCGATCACCGTGTTGGCCAGCAGCTTTTCACACATTTCCTTCAGGCGTCCTTCCGCTTCAGCGCGGTTGTCCGTGTCGAGAGTCAGTTCCATGTACTTACCGATGCGCAGACTTTCAACTTCCTGGAAACCTACCGAATGAAGAGCTCCTTGTACCGCTACACCTTGGGGATCGAGCACGCTTTTCTTGATGGTGACATAGACTGTCGCTTTTAACATACGCTTGTAGTTCCTCCTAAATTTTAATGGCTGATTAGCTTTGATCAAAAAAAGAGAGAGACTTACCTATGATTGCGGTTGACTATAACGCTAACTGTGCTTAGTTTGATTACAAATCCTTACCGGTAAGCCGGTGATAGATATCGCGGTAGCGGCGGCTGGTTTCTTCCACCACTTCCTGCGGCAGCGGGTCAGGCGTGCTGTTTTTGTCCCAGGAGGATGCGGAAAGATACGTCCGGACCGGCTCCTTGTCCATGCTGTCAATCTCGATATCAAGCGCATATTTATCTTTAGCCCAGAAGCGGGAGGCATCCGGCGTAAAAATCTCATCGATCAGAATCACCTTGCCGTCCAGCAGCCCGAACTCGAACTTGCAGTCTGCGAGAATGATCCCGCGCTCCTCACAATACGCTCTGGCAAAAGCGAACAGCTTCAGGCTTTTCTCCTTCAGCTCCAGCGCCAGCTCGGCACCGATACTCTCCTGCATCTGCTCGAACGGAATGTCTTCATCGTGACCGACATCATTCTTCGCTGCCGGCGTAAAGATCGGCTGAGCCAGCACAGCGTTCTTGCGCAGGCCCTGCGGAAGCTCAATGCCGTTGACCTTGCCGGTCTCCTGATACTGCCGCCAGCCTCCGCCGGTAATGCAGCCGCGAACGACACATTCAATATCGATTCTCTCGGCCTTGCGCACGACCATGATGCGGTTTTTGAGCGCTTCACGGTCCTTTACAACGCCGCCGAGCTGATCGACATCAATGTGGACGACGTGGTTTTCGATCAGGTTCTTTGTCAGCCCGAACCAGAAGGCGCTCAGCCGGTTCAGCACGTTGCCCTTGTCCGGTACAGCCGGATCAAGCACATAATCAAATGCGGAGATCCGGTCCGTAACGACGATCAGTACCTGTTCCCCCAAATCGTACAATTCGCGAACCTTTCCTTTGTAGAGCAGCGGTGCATTTACGAGTTCCACAGCCGTGGATACGGCAGGGTGTGTCATGACCTTTCCTCCCTCAACTTTTTATTGCTTTCCTTCTCCTAAATCAGCTCCAGCTTGCGGAAAATCGTGTCCACATGCTTCAGGTGCCAGGAAGGATTGAAGGCATCCTCAATCTCTTCCGCGCTAAGCACGGCAGTGATCTCAGGGGTAGCCTCGACGATGTCGCGGAACTGGGTCTGCTCTTCCCAGGCCTGCATCGCACGCGGCTGCACGGTGTCGTATGCCTGCTCGCGGCTGAAGCCTTTATCGATCAGCTTGGTCAGGATGCGGCCGGAGAACGGTACACCGAAGGTGCGGTTCATGTTGCGCTTCATATTTTCGGGGAACACGGTCAGGTTCTTCACGATGTTGCCGAAACGGTTCAGCATGTAGTTCAGCAGCATAGTTGCATCCGGCAGGATGATCCGTTCCACCGAGGAGTGCGAGATATCGCGCTCATGCCAGAGCGGCACGTTCTCGTAAGCGGTAACCATATGACCGCGGATTACACGGGATAGGCCGGAGATATTTTCGCAGCCGATCGGGTTACGCTTGTGCGGCATGGCTGACGAGCCTTTTTGACCTTTGGCAAAAGCTTCTTCCACCTCGCGGATTTCGCTCTTTTGCAGCGCGCGGATTTCAGTGGCGAACTTGTCGAGCGATGTCGCTACCAGTGCCAGTGCAGCCATGTATTCCGCGTGACGGTCACGCTGCAGGGTCTGGGTCGAGATTGGAGCCGGGCTGGTGCCCAGCTTCTTGCAGACAAATTCCTCTACGAACGGGTCGATGTTGGCATAGGTGCCGACTGCGCCGGAGATTTTGCCGAATTGTACGCCGTTTGCCGCATGACGGAAGCGCTCCAGGTTACGTTTCATTTCCTCGTACCACAGGGCCA
The DNA here is from genome assembly GCF_038595055.1 of Paenibacillus sp. FSL R7-0345. Taxonomy (NCBI): domain Bacteria; kingdom Bacillati; phylum Bacillota; class Bacilli; order Caryophanales; family Paenibacillaceae; genus Paenibacillus; species Paenibacillus sp. FSL R7-0345. Next base: position 691,576 of record NZ_CP152002.1, on the reverse strand, counting down.
TTTTCAGACCAAAGGTTGTAGGCTCCGCATGAACACCATGTGTGCGTCCCATCATCGGAGTGTCTTTGTAAGCTACCGCTTTGTCTTTGAGAATTTCAATAAAATTAATGATATCCTTCTCCAGAATCTCGTTCGCCTGACGCAGCAGATAACCCAGCGCTGTATCAACAACGTCTGTTGAAGTCAGACCGTAGTGCACCCATTTGCGTTCTGCGCCCAGGCTCTCGGACACTGCACGGGTAAAAGCGATAACATCATGGCGGGTTTCCAGCTCGATTTCATTGATCCGGTCAATATCGAATTTCGCATCCTTGCGCAGCTTGGCGGCGTCTTCCTGCGGAATGACTCCCAGCTCGGCCCAGGCTTCACAAGCACAAATTTCTACTTCAAGCCAGGCGTTGAATTTATTTTCCTCGGTCCAGATGGCCCGCATCTCAGGTCTGCTGTAACGTTCGATCATAGCTTTTAGTTCCTCCAAAGGTTAGTTTGCTCTACCCAGGACAGCCCGTCGCCGGTATCCTTGCAGAGCAGGTTGATATGGCCCATTTTGCGGCCGGTTTTGCTCTCGGTCTTGCCGTATATATGCAGCTTGGGGGCAACCCCCAGCCTGTGTGCCGCTTCATCCGCCTGTCCTGTCCGCTCTATTGCTCCGTCCAGATGCTGACCCAGCACATTTACCATGACCACAGGGGTCAGCAGCCTCGTATCACCAAGCGGTAAATTGCAGATTGCCCGGATATGCTGCTCGAACTGTGAGGTCGCGCAGGCATCCATTGTGTAGTGTCCTGAATTATGCGGCCGCGGCGCCAGCTCGTTGACGAATATTTCCCCGTCCTCCGTAACGAACATCTCTACCGCCAATAGTCCGACAGCATTCAGTCCTGACACCAGCCGTTCCGCCAGCTCACAGGCCTGCTGCTGAAGCTCCGCAGAGACCCTGGCAGGCACAATGGACAGGTGCAGAATGTTATTCACATGGATATTCTCCGCCGGCGGGAAGCTTTTCACTTCCCCCGAGGTGCTGCGTGCAGCAATGACGGAAATTTCACACTGGAATTTCACGAATTTCTCCAGCACCAGCTCCGGTACCTCAGTGCCGGCCGAAGCACCTGGTGCCACCTGCCCGAACGCGGCTTCCAGCTCATCCGGCTGACGGATGACGGCTTGTCCCTTACCGTCATATCCCCCTGTGGCGGTCTTCAGCACACAGGGCAGGCCCAGCTCGGCAGCCGCGGCGGTAAGCTCCGCCAGGCTGCCGACCTTGCGGTACGGGGCGACGGGTACGCCCGCCGCCTCGATTGCCGCCTTTTCGCGCAGCCGGTGCTGCGTCGTATACAGCAGCGCGCTGCCCTGCGGCACGTACGATTCCTCTGTCAGCAAGGCGGCTACGCCAGCATCGACATTCTCGAACTCGTACGTGATCACGTCCGCGCGCTGCGCCAGCTCCCGCGCTGCGTCCTGGTCGTTATAAGCCGCGGTAATCTGCGGCGTTACCTGCCCGCATGGCGCATCCGCCGCCGGGTCCAGCGCCACAAAGCGGTAGCCCATGGCGATGCCGTCCAGCGCCATCATCCGGCCGAGCTGGCCGCCGCCAAGCACGCCGATCGTCGTCTGCCCCGGCAGCAGCGTGCGGGGCGCAGCGGCTTTCACGGCTTTTGAGTCCAGCCCGTCCTGTCCGCCCGGCATTTCCGCTCCAAACTCCTGCCTCATAAGCTCTCGCTGCTTTCCAGCACTTCGCGCTCGATTCTTTGGCGCCGCTCCAGCACCCGGCTCTGCACCTCAGGGTCAAACGCGCCGATGATCTGCGCGGCCAGCAGCCCCGCATTGACCGCTCCGGCCCGGCCGATGGCCACCGTCGCCACCGGAATGCCGCCCGGCATCTGCACGATCGACAGCAGCGAATCGAGTCCGTTCAGCGCTTTGGTCTGCACCGGCACACCGATTACAGGCAGGATGGTCTTCGCAGCAACCATACCCGGCAGATGTGCCGCTCCGCCTGCTCCTGCAATAATAACCTTCAGTCCGCGGCCGGCCGCCTCTTCCGCATAACGGAACATCAGATCCGGTGTGCGGTGCGCAGAGACTACCTTTTTCTCATATGGTACGTTCAGCTCCTCCAGCACCGCACAGGCATGTTCCATCGTTTCCCAGTCTGACTTGCTGCCCATGATTACCCCAACCTGCACTGACATATTTCAACCTTCCCCTCCGCTCGATTTAGAAGCTCTTTTGTCGTATGCACTCTAAGTTTGTCCTATTTCAGCCCCGTTTTCCATAAATCCGAAAAAAAAAGCCCGGATTCCAAACGCATACTGCTGCGGGTGGACCCAGACTACTAAAGGAAGCAGGAGAAGACATCCTCCCTCAAGGAGGTATTGCGAACAGCTCATCCGCAAAAGACAGCCACTCCGTTAAGGAGCGGTGCTGAGGGCTGTCCCAGTCATCCTATTCCCTCGTAGTCCGGCAATTTACGGTTACCGGGTAGAAACTTCCGGGCCCTATTCCCGGTTTTATACGAGCTCTTCATAGGTTCAGTTTAACAATGCCCTACACTTCATGTCAACTTAAACACGAACATTAATATATTGACAAGTAAAATCGTTCGCTTTTTGCTATAAAAAAAGGGAGAGACACCTCAATGTCCCGCCCTTTTCATCTATTATTTTACAACCAGTACCGGAATCCGCGCACTCTGCACCACATTGTGGCTGACACTGCCCAGAACAAATTCACGTATCCCGCCCAGTCCGCGGCTGCCGATGATAATGACGTCCATTCCATGCTCTTTAGCATAATTCAGAATCACTTCAGCCGGCGAACCCTGCAGCAGCTCAACCGTCGCATTCAGGCCTTCCGCTTCCAGACGCCCTCTGACCTCATCCGTAGTCTGCACCGCCAAATCATAATAATCCTTGTTCACTGAAGCCGGCAGAGGCGCGAGAGCTTCCCCGATAAAGAAACGGGGGAATTCGAATGCGTGTACGACGTAGATGGAAGATCCGGGAGTTACCTTAGCCAGTTCGATCGCCCGCTCAAGTGCTTGATTGGAAGCTTTGGAACCGTCATAGGCGAGCAAAATTTTAGAGAATAACATGTACGCCACCTCTTTTTCATTTTGATTAACCAGCAGTCCAAGTATAAACCGCTATCTTAAAAAATACCCGTACAGCAAAATGTTAAGCAGCAGCAGCAGCGGAATACCGATCCGGAAGGAAGTATGTCTGGTCTTATGCCGTTTGCGGTACATGGCAATGAGTATACCCAGCGCCCCGCCCATGAATGCCAGCAGAAACAGCGTCTTCTCCGGCACACGGTCCCGTCTTGCCCGGGCTTTATTCTTGTCCTCGGACATCACCACATAGGCGATAATATTAATCAGCACAAACCATATCAGTACCCCTTTGACCATCTTTCCGGCCCCTCTCCTTGCATCCTGCCCTATCTCTCATTATATTCCCCTTTGCCGCAAAAAACCAATAAGCTCACATAAGCTGCCAGTGTTCTAACCTGCTTTGTTAAGCTTTTGAGCAGATGTACCCTTTTCTCTGATCCATACCCACGACAATACCGCCGCCAGCGCAGCAGCAATGCCCCCCAGCCAAAAACCGCCCTTCAGCCCGTAAGCCGCACTCATCCAGCCCGCTACAAATGGGCCGCCCGACATCCCTACCGCGTAGACCGCCTGATAAAAGCCCATCGCGGTTGCCCGCTTAAACGGTGCCACGTCCGAGACGGATTTGCCCAGCAGCAGCGGAAAAATCAGCCCTTGCATAAACCCGTTCCCCACCTGGGTCGCACAGAGCGCAGCCAGCGTCGGCATAGACGGGATCAGCAAAGTGAACACAGCGCTTCCGGCAAAGCCCAGCAGCAATGTCCCCCTGTCACCCAGCAGCCTGCCGAACAGCCGCGATCCGTACAGCGTAGCTGCAGCATGCGGCACCATAAAAGCCAGCGTCAGCCAGCCCAGGCTCTCCTTGCTCGCCCCGATATCAAGCGCCTGATTCGGCGTGTATCCAAACATCGTAATGAACAGCACACAATGCGCCAGCACCGATAAAAGCGAGACTTTGACCAGCAGCGGCTCCTTCATTACACCTGCAAGGTCTTTCAGCCGGATTCCGCCTTCGCGTTTCTCCTGCCGCTGTTCCGGCAAACGCAGTACGAGCAGCATAGCCAGTACCGCTACAATACTGCCCACGATAAAAGGCATATTCCAGCCCCAGTGCTCCACCATATAACCGCTGATCATCATGCTCGACAGCTGGGCAATGACCGTAGTGAACTGCAGCATGCCCATCGCTTTTCCGGCTTCCTCTTTAGGAAAATAGCCCGCGAACATCACCGAGTATACGACCCACGCAGATGCCGCTATTCCCGAAACCGCGCGCGCCACCAGTGCCCACACCGGCTCTGCCCCGGCCATAAAGATCAGGCAGCTCGCTCCGCTGGCGATCAGCCCCAGATAAATGAACGGCCGCCGCCGGTTCAGATAATCCGACCCGATGCCAATCGGCAGCCGGAACAGAATCTGCATCAGCCCGTACACCCCGAGTACTGCGCCGACCATAACATACGATGCACCGAGATGCTCCACATACGGCGAAAGCACCGGCACATAGATGTAAGATGAGAACCAGAACATGAAGACGATGACCAAAAAGAAAAACCGGCTGCTCCCCCTCCCGCCGGAGGACTGTGCTGCTTCTTGTACCCGATCCTGCTGTCGTTCTGTCAATGACACTCCATCATCCACTCCATTCACATATTGAAAGCTGTTCTTTTCTTCCTGTCCCCAGCCCACAATTCAATCTCAATTCTTACAGTAAAACATAACTGGTGAATGTGTAACAGTCCCATTATGCAATCTTTTCTGCTCTCAAGTAAGCTAAAATAGCAGGATTATCCCGCAGCTATGAAAATATGCTCATCCGAATGAAAACAGGACTGCAGAGAAGCTCCGCAGTCCTGTTCAATTCCGTCATAATTCTCCTGCTAACACAGATAATCAGCGCACAATATTATTTCCCCTTCGCCTTAGCCTCCATAGCCGCTTTCAGCAAATCGCCGAGGTTTGAACCTGCACTTTCCTGCTTGCTGTACTGCTGTACAAGCTTCTGCTGCTCGCGCTTGTTGATATGCTTATGGTCTTTGTCCATCGTTTCTGTTATCCCGCAGCCCAGACACTGCACATACAAGCCCGCTTTGCCCTCTTTAAGCTCCATTTTCTTATGGCACTGCGGACAGCGGCGGCCCGACAATCTTTTCTCGCCTGCCCGGGTATAGCCGCAGTCATCTGCCGGACAGACCAGCAGCTTGCCGCGCTTCGTCTTTTTCTCCAGCATTCTGGTTCCGCAATCCGGACAATGGCTGGCAGACACATTATGCGGCTTGTATTCCGCTCCGCTGCTCTTGACGCCGGAGACCAGCTCTTGCGCCATGGTGCGTATCCCTTGCAGGAACGGCTCCGGCTTGCCCTGGCCGCGGGCGATCCGCTCAAGCTCGCCTTCCCAGCGTGCGGTCAGCTCTGGCGTGCGCAGCTGTGCCGATACCAGTTCTATCAATTGCTTGCCTTTACCTGTCGGATGAAGTAAATTACCTTGACGCTCAATTGTATCAGAGCTGACCAGCTTCTCAATGATATCCGCGCGGGTTGCCGGCGTACCGAGCCCATGCTTCTCCATCTGGGTCAGCAGGGATGCTTCATTATAACGTTTAGGCGGCTGTGTCCGTCCGGGGCGTATAATGCAGCGCTGGATCTTAACGGTTTCCCCTTCACGCAGCTCCGGCAGTTTTACACTGCCTGCTGCAGGTTCATCTGAAACCGTTTCTTCCTCGTCCTCATTACTCATGTCTCCGCCATAAACCTCACGCCAGCCGGCATCCTTTACTGTCGTGCCTTTGACATGGAAGCTCTCGCCTTCAACACTTACCGTCACTGCTACTGCATCATAACGCGCCGGCGGGTAGAACAGGCTGATGAACCGGCGGACAATCAGATCATAGAGCTTCCGCTCCTCCGCACTAAGCTGGTTCAACAGTACGGTCTGTTCCGTTGGAATAATGGCATGGTGATCACTGACCTTACTGTCATCCACAATCCGTTTGGTGATCGGCAGCGGCTTACGCAGAAGTGGACGTGCCAGAGTAGCATAAGGTCCCACAGCAACACTGTCCAGACGTTCCTTCAACGTACCCGTCATATCAGATGTCAGATAACGGCTGTCCGTACGCGGATAAGTAACTAGCTTATGCTGCTCATACAGCTTCTGCAGCACACTTGAGGTCTGCTTAGCCGAGAAGCCGAACTTGCGGTTTGCATCCCGCTGCAGCTCTGTAAGATCATAGGCCAGCGGATGCGGCTCACTTTTTTCGCTTTTCTGGACTTTCGCAATCCGGCCCGAACGTCCGGTCAGCTTATCCTTAAGTCCAGCCGTCTTCTCCTTATCAAAAATCCGTCCATCCCCGCCCGGGGCACGCCAGCCCGCCTGAAAACTTCCAAAATCAGCCGTCAGCAGCTCATACTCCTGGGAACGGAACCCGGTGATCTCATTCTCCCGGTCCATGATCATACCAAGTGATGGTGTCTGTACACGTCCCGCCGACAGCGGCGCACCGAATTTACAGGTCAGCGCGCGGGTCACATTCAGCCCGATCATCCAGTCTGCCTCGGCACGGCAGCGCGCCGATTCATAGAGCCGGTCGAAATCCCGACCGGGACGCAGGGAGGCGAACCCCTCTTTAATTGCTTTATCCGTCTGCGAGGAGATCCACAGCCGTTTAAACGGCTTCTTCCAGCCGGCCATATTCATAATCCAGCGTGCCAAAAGCTCCCCCTCACGCGCAGCATCCGTAGCGACAATCAGCTCATCAATATCCTGGCGTTTCATTAGCTGCTGTACCGCCTTATACTGCTGGCTGGTCTCCCGCAGCACCTTGAGTTTTGCCTTCTCCGGCAGAATCGGCAAATCCTCCAAAGCCCAATTCGCAAACTTGCTATTATAATCCTCCGGCTCCGCCAGGCCGACCAAATGCCCGAGCGCCCAGGTTACGACATATTTAGGACCTTCAATATAGCTCTTCTGTTTATTTCCGCAGCCCAGTACACGTGCAATCTCACGCGCCACCGAGGGCTTTTCTGCAAGCACCAGTGTCTTCATATTTCTCTCCTTTCCCTTTCAACAACTCATTATACCATTATTCAAAAGACCGCAAATATCGTCAGGCTAAAATCCCTTCATCTAATATAAACTAAAAAATAACCGTCAGCCGAAAGGAGTCACAGCCAATGTCTGTTTCAGAAATGTATAATATAGTTCCCGTAGGTGTAGTCTCCGGAACTCAGGGTAACCTGCAGATTGAGATAAAGCCCCAGTACAGAGCAGCACTCAAGGGATTAGAGGAGTTCAGCCACGGTCAGATTCTCTGGTGGATTCATGAGTTTGCCGATGATGTTTTCCGGGCAACCACACAGATCGAGCCACCTTACGATGCTCCGGTAACAGGTGTATTCGCCTCCCGTTCCCCCGTCCGTCCTAATCCCATAGGACTTAGTGTAGCAGAGATTATCTCGGTTAATGTGGCAGAAGGCATTATTGAGGTTAATGGGCTGGATGCTTATCCGGGGACGCCAGTATTAGACATTAAAGCTTATTTTCCAACTACAGACCGTGTCCGTCATGTGAAGGTTCCAGCTTGGGCATCTTCATGGGGCGAGTGGGTAAAGGAATAAAATTAGGCCCGGGGGAGAATGAATGGATAACCGTCAGCTAATTATGACAGCGATTGATCATATCGAGGATAATCTCCATCAGCCGCTATCCGTCCGCTCACTCTCCCTGTTCACAGGCTATTCCATGTATCATTTTATCCGGTTGTTTCAAGGAGTTACCGGCCTTACACCAGGCGACTATATCGCCAGACGCAAGCTTACTGAGGCAGTGCGGGATATCCTCGGCAAGCCCTGCCGATCCTTGCTCGATATTTCGCTCGATTACGCATTCAAAGACTATGAAACCTTTGTCCGCACCTTCAAAAGACTGCTGCACACCACACCCTCCCGGATTCGCCGGAAAAAGAATCCCGAGCTGCCGCTGCTGCTTCACCGTCTGTGCAGTCATGACCTGCAGCAATGGACAACTCAGTATACCAGCCCGCCGCAGACAGTTGAGCTCGGCGAAATTAAGCTGCAGGGAATACAAGTCACTCTTATTGATGATCCATCCATTATCAGCACGGCCTGGAGGCAGTTGGAAGGTAGCGTGATGTCTATTCCTGATCGGGTGCTTCCGGAGAAATTCTATCAGCTGGCCTACTGGCCTGATGATTACGAGGATAACAGAATCGTCTTTTTATGCGGTTGTGAGCTTAAGGATTCTATTTTAAAGCCCATTGTTTCCCCTTTTCTGACAAGCTCTTCGCAATCACTTCTGAACATGCCTATTCATAGCTTGCCTCCTGCAAGTTATCTAAAGTTTCTGCACAAGGGGCGCTCTGCTGAAATCTCAGCTACATACAAATATATTTACGGTGTGTTTCTGCCAAAGACGGATTACCTGCTTACACTCCCCTATGAATTCGAGCATTACGGAAAAGACTATCTGGGACCAGACAATCCCCTATCCATTAGCGAGGTCTATATTCCTATATCCTTGCTCTAATTTATGGAGAATAAAAAAAAAGCCCGCATCTGCACAGCAGACTCAGGCCTTATAGCTATACGCTAACCATTTACTTTGCAAACTTTAGGCAGGCTTCAAAAAATATTTTATCTTCACCCTGACCCCGCACATAAATCCCCTCATCGGTGTGAGAGGATCTCAAAATACTGAACTCCTCACCATACTTGGCTTCTTGTGCATAAGTAATCTGCAGACCGGTGAGCTCTAGTTCTGTCCACTCCTCCAGTGTCAATGCATCACAGCAGATATCCACATAGCGTGCATTGTTCAAATGGCCGTTATTATCCAGCCCGCTGTACTTCACCTGATAACGATAAGCTTCCTGTAAAATCAGGTCGGCAGGTATCATTACCTTCTGCGGTATGGGCCCTACTGAATCTTCAAGATAAGGCTCTACAGCAACCGGTAACGCCGACGGGCGGAGAATTCTGCGTTTCTCGATATCTACTAAGGCCCAAATGGAGCGTGCTGAGGCGAGTTCCAGCTTGTTCTGATCAAAAATTCTGTAGTCCCGCTGCCAGAGGGCCCCTTTAGTCCCTTTACTCCAAGTATGTACAGTAAGAGTCTCATTCGGCAAAGGTAAACGATTGATGTCCAGATCCATCGTAATGACCATCCAGCCCATTCCCGCTTCCAGCATTTTATCCATACTTAACCCCAAATTATTAACAGCTGTGTCCGCAGCCCGCTGCATGATATCAAGAATAAAGGACGATTTACCTTTGGAACGGAAATCTGTATCACTTGCCTGTACAGAAAAATCCTCTATCCACAATAAATTGCCTATTTCGTTCATATTTCCGCGCCCCTTTGCAATTTTATACACATTACTCACTGCTGTATCCACAAAAGTTAACACTATATCCACATAAACTGGGGAGTATTCTCTCACCCTGCATACCTATAACACAGCTATCCACATGTGTATAAGTTTTATTTTTTGGATAGGTTTTAACCGTCTATCCACATTCTTATCCCATAATAACATCAGACAACAAAAAAGCCATTGTCGATTGCTCAACAATGGCTTTGTGTGCTTGGCGGCGTCCTACTCTCCCAGGACCCTTCGGTCCAAGTACCATCGGCGCTGGAGGGCTTAACGGTCGTGTTCGGGATGGGTACGCGTGGAACCCCTCCGCTATCGCCACCAAACATGATTTTTCGAAGCTTCCGCTTCTCGAAATCGCTGCGAGAAAAGATCAGTCCTCAGAAAGGACATGCAGCTTAAGGTTGTTCAGGAACTTGATTCCTGAAAACTGAATCCGAAACGAATCTGCGTTTATAGATATTGGATAAGCCCTCGACCGATTAGTATTGGTCAGCTCCATGCATTGCTGCACTTCCACCTCCAACCTATCTACCTCGTCGTCTTCAAGGGGTCTTACATACTGGGAAATCTCATCTTGAGGGGGGCTTCACGCTTAGATGCTTTCAGCGCTTATCCCGTCCGTACGTAGCTACCCAGCCATGCTCCTGGCGGAACAACTGGTGCACCAGCGGTACGTCCATCCCGGTCCTCTCGTACTAAGGACAGCTCCTCTCAAATTTCCTGCGCCCACGACAGATAGGGACCGAACTGTCTCACGACGTTCTGAACCCAGCTCGCGTACCGCTTTAATGGGCGAACAGCCCAACCCTTGGGACCTACTTCAGCCCCAGGATGCGATGAGCCGACATCGAGGTGCCAAACCTCCCCGTCGATGTGGACTCTTGGGGGAGATAAGCCTGTTATCCCCAGGGTAGCTTTTATCCGTTGAGCGATGGCCCTTCCATGCGGTACCACCGGATCACTAAGTCCGACTTTCGTCCCTGCTCGACTTGTAGGTCTCGCAGTCAAGCTCCCTTATGCCTTTGCACTCTTCGAATGATTTCCAACCATTCTGAGGGAACCTTTGAACGCCTCCGTTACTCTTTAGGAGGCGACCGCCCCAGTCAAACTGCCCGCCTGACACGGTCCCCGTACCCGCTTAGGGTACCAGGTTAGAACCTAGATACGATCAGGGTGGTATCCCAACGGCGCCTCCACAGAAGCTTGCGCTCCTGTTTCTACGGCTCCCACCTATCCTGTACAGATCGTACCCAAATTCAATATCAAGCTGCAGTAAAGCTCCATGGGGTCTTTCCGTCTTGTCGCGGGTAACCTGCATCTTCACAGGTATTAAAATTTCACCGGATCTCTCGTTGAGACAGCGCCCAAGTCGTTACGCCATTCGTGCGGGTCAGAATTTACCTGACAAGGAATTTCGCTACCTTAGGACCGTTATAGTTACGGCCGCCGTTTACTGGGGCTTCGGTTCATAGCTTCGGGTTGCCCCTAACCACTCCCCTTAACCTTCCAGCACCGGGCAGGCGTCAGCCCGTATACTTCGCCTTGCGGCTTCGCACAGACCTGTGTTTTTGCTAAACAGTCGCTTGGGCCTTTTCACTGCGGCCCCCTCGGGCTATTCACCCTACCGAGGCACCCCTTCTCCCGAAGTTACGGGGTCATTTTGCCGAGTTCCTTAACGAGAGTTCTTCCGCGCGCCTTAGAATTCTCTTCTCGCCTACCTGTGTCGGTTTGCGGTACGGGCACCTTCTCCTGGCTAGAGGCTTTTCTTGGCAGTGTGAGATCATGACCTTCGCTACTATAATTTTCGCTCCCCATCACAGCCCAGCCTTACGATGTGCGGATTTGCCTACACACCAGCCTCACTGCTTAGACGGACATCCATCAGTCCGCGTCACTACCCTCCTGCGTCACCCCATCGCTCATAGCGGATTACGGTGGTACAGTAATTTCAAACTGTTGTCCTTCGACTACGCCTGTCGGCCTCGCCTTAGGTCCCGACTTACCCTGAGCGGACGAGCCTTCCTCAGGAAACCTTGGGCTTTCGGCGGATCAGATTCTCACTGATCTTT